>CAYRBK010000001.1:0-153807 GCA_964422605.1 uncultured Candidatus Bathyarchaeia archaeon
AGGGTGCGGACAGGTATTGGTTTATACTCAATCCTTTCCCATTCATTCATACAGCCTGAGACTCTCCGAACCTGAAACACGTGACCTTCCAGGTTCCCAGAATATGTTATGAGCTCCTTCGTTATTAAGTTTTAATTTCTTGATATATGCCATGCCTTTCCTAAGCCTATAAATAAGGAATGATTGTAAGCATTAAGTTAGAGGGTTAAATTTGTCAGATTTGGATGTGGCTTCTGCTCTTACGTTGTCTGTCTCTATAATAGCTGTCATTCTGTCCTATATCGATATGCGAAGAAGACTTAAACAAGAACAAGAGGCTTCTCAGTCAATGGCAGAATTAATCAATACATTAAGAGAGGAATTAGAACTATTCAGAAAGCGGTCTATGACTAATGAAGAGTTACAGAGACAGAAAGTATTGGTTCAGAGAGAGAAACAACAATGGAAACAAATAACAGATATTGGTAAAGCAATAGGATGGATTTTAGAGTATTCTGAGGACAAGTCTTGAAATCACTTTCATCCAGAACAGAATAATACTATAGATATATTGAGCCTATGGATGAAGGCTCTTGGTTCTAGCCAGATTTTTTTCAGGTCGTACAGCAGACTTAACCCATGCATTCAGAACATTGTCTACTATTCTTTCTATGCCATGGAGAATAACAAAGATTCCACCAATTAAGACTATAGTTCTTATGTCCATAAGATATGGTGGTGTATAAGGGCTCAGCAATTGACCAAAAGAATCATAGAGGTTGAAAAACTGTAATCCACTGTATAGGACTAAGAAACCAAGTCCTACTTCAATAGCTGCCACGACACTAGCGTGTACTTTCTCTCTTTTTATTTGCTCAGGATAAGCCACGTATTTCACCAAATTCTGTTATCTTGAATGGATATCTAGGGTTTGAATATCCAAAGGTTTGCATACCTAATTGCGTTATACATCTCAAGAAGAATAGCTCCAGCATAGAAAGGAATACCTACACCCTCATCCCTTTCTTTCTTTACTCAGCTATGACCTGCTCTATGTTTCTTTCTTTGGTTCAAAGATCCTTCCCTTGACGGGAAGGATGTAGTGAAGAACTCTAGTCTTATCTCAGACTTACCATGCAGCATGGGTGCATCAGCAATCTCCACCCGTCATCATGCTTTTGCGTCGCCTGATTTCTTTCCAGGACTATCTTATTTCAGAAATCAGGATTCAGGTAAATGGCACGAGCGGTCTAGCGAGTGCCAGAATAATGCCTGAATAATTTCTTTACCAGCACAGCGCAGCTGATGAAAAAAAGATCAAGTTTTTATGCACACACAAAAAAATCAAGTTTTAATATTGGGAACACTCATTCTTAAGTCAAGACAGACCCTCAAGTTAACAAATTCGTGAACATTGCTGAGGTATCGTCACATGTTTCGCCTGAATGAAGTGGAGATCGAAGACACATTCGCCGAACTCTTCGAGATGTGGGTCGGAAGAGTCCTCATAACCGCCGAGAACGAAAAGTGGGCCCTAACCGCTGCAAATGTGGCAACAGGCTACGGCTCATCAATCATAGGTTCCCCAGCCGAAGCGGGAATAGAGGGCATTATTCCTCCTCAGGAGACTCCTGACGGTAGGTTTGGCGTCTTGATTCACGTATATCATCAGACGAGAAGCGATCTCAAGAGACAGATGGTTAGTCGGATTGGCCAGTGCGTCATGCCTTGCCCCACCACAGCCGCTTTCGATGCTTTGCCTGAGGCTGCTAGAAGACTGAAGGTTGGCAGAAGCCTCAGACTGTTCGGCGACGGCTTTCAGAGGAAAGATGAATTCGCAGGCAGAAAGGTCTGGCGCATACCTGTCATGGAGGGCGAGTTCATGGTTGAGAGCAGCTTTGGCGTTAAGAAGGCTGCTGCGGGCGGGAACTTTCTCATGTTAGCTAAGGATCTGAAGGCGGGGCTTAGGGCGGCTGAGGCGTCTGTTGAGGCTATCCGGAAAAATGCAGAGGGAATTATCTTGCCGTTTCCGGGTGGAATCTGCAGATCGGGTTCCAAGGTAGGTTCATTAAAGTATAAGCTTCCAGCGTCCACGAATCATCCTTTGTGCCCGAAACTGAGGGAAAAAACCCAAGACACACTGGTTCCGGAGGGCGTTGACACGGTTTACGAGATTGTGATAAATGGTTTGAACCTGGACTATGTCAAGAAGGCTATGGTCGAGGGAATCAAAGCCGCGGTTAAAGTGCCCGGCGTCGTCAAGATTACTGCGGGCAACTATGGCGGCAAGATCGGACCGATGAAGATTGACCTTCACGAGATTCTGAAGTGAGAGGAGCCTCCCTTTCTAGACGGTTCTCAACCTTCTGCGGACTGCGGGATTCCCATCCGCAAGTTTCTTCAAGACAGACTCAAAGGTTTCCTCTGGCAGCAATTCCCTCTCGATGAACAAGCCTGTCCTCCCCACTCTGTCGCGACGCAGCAATGTGCGAACTCTGTTCAAGACCGTATCCACGGAGACCCCCAAAATCCCAGCGACGGACTCCTCGCGTCCGACAATGCTGCTTTCAACATGTCCAATGTCTGTGGGTTCTACCAGCATCAAACGTTTGTCGACGCCTGGAGCTCTGGTCTTCATCCTCAGCATCTCAAGTGTCGCTTCCCCGCCGAACCTGTAGAACTCTCTCTCAGTTCTCCGCAGCTTTGCCAGTGGAAAGGAGACATGCCTTTGCTCGTCTATCTCGATGAAACCCTTCACGGTGTAAGTGGGAGTAGCTTGGACAAGGATGCGCCTACTCACCGGGAAGCCTACCCTTTCCAGCGCCATCTCAATGGCGAAGGAAGATGGAGCCTGGGTAACGAAAACGTCTATGTCGCTTTTGGCTGAGACATCGCCTCTTGCAATGCTTCCATGCACCGCGGACGGTATACGCGCCTTATCTAAGGCCTCCATCATCTTAGCTGCTTCCGCCCTGAGCCTGCCCAGTAACTTCCAACGCTTTCGGTCGTAAACGATCTCTACTCTCTCAGCTCGCGTCAGAGGCTTCTTAGCCAACTCTCAACAACTCCGTTGTCGTGGCGCTGTTCAGACTCTCAACCATTAGTATAGCTACTGCAAGGAAACACAAAAACGTTTTTCAGCGGGGCTTGGTTATTCTTGATCCGAATGGAAGGAGCCTTATCACCGTGAAATGTACAGTCTGCAGGCGCAGAGAAGCATTCTTCATGCGGCCTTATTCTGGGGAGCTGCTGTGCAGAAAGTGCTTTCTGGAGTCAATCGAACAGAAGGTAAGAGTCACGATTGGAAAGCACAAGATGTTCGAAAGAACCGACAGGATAGCAGTCGCGGTTTCGGGTGGAAAAGACAGCGTAAGCCTGCTTCACATGCTGGCGAAGATTGAGGAGGATTTTCCCGAGTGTTCACTCTGCGCCGTCACAGTGGATGAAGGAATAGAGGGATACCGAGACGAAGCTGTCAGCAAAGCCGCCAAGAACTGCGCAAGAGTCGGGGTGGAGCAAGTAGTCGTCTCCTTTCGGAACCTTTATGGTTACACCATGGACGAGATAACTGAGCTGACACGGGATAGAGGATTGACTCCATGCGCCTATTGCGGCGTCCTAAGAAGAAGGGCTCTCAATGTAGCTGCTCGGAAGGCTAGCGCTGACAAGATTGCCACAGCGCACAACCTTGACGACGAGACTCAGACGTTTCTCCTAAATATCATCCACGGCGACCCCTACAGGATAGCCCGTTCCAGTCCGATAACTGAACTCGAAGAACTAGGGTTTACGCAGAGGGTGAAGCCATTCTGCGAGGTTCCCGAAAGAGAGGTTGCATTGTATGCATACGTTAAGAAGCTCCCATTCCAGGAGATGCCTTGTCCCTACGCTGGCGAAGCTCTAAGAAACGATGTGCGGAACATTCTGAATCGCCTGGAAGAAAAGCATCCCGGCATAAAGTTCACAATCTACAGCTCAATGGGAAAGATCCAGGAAGTGATGAGAGGAACAGCGAAGGAAACTTCGCTAAGAAGCTGCAGCAACTGCGGAGAGCCGACCACTGGGGAAACATGCCAGACATGCCAGATACTCCGAACCCTGGAAACGTCATAAAAACTCTTCAGGGCAGCACCGACTCGCAAGGCTGACAATATAAGGACAGCGGGTCACTGAGGCTCGACGCACAGTTTTCACCGGGTTCCATCAGCCTCTTCACTCGTATCCGCACCCCTCTGAGCGCCGAACGCCCAAGCTTAGGTTGCTCCCTCCCGGGCCTGGCCAGGTTCACCTGGCAAACGTGGTAACGCCTTCCTTACAGAGGGCGCTCCGCGACCGCCAGCCCCAGAGGACGAATACTCATAGCTGGATGGCTGGGGAGCCCGATGACCTTTTGCACCTTACCTCAGCTCTCAGCCCGTCTTATAGAGGGTTTACGGTCGAGGCTTGGTGGCCTCTCAAGGGACCCCTAGCCCCCCGCCTAAGACCCGCCGTCCAAGTTGATAATCTCGCTGAGGAGTTAATAAAAGCTTCTTGCTTTGTTGACTGACGCCTAGTTTCGCGTGAACTCTTAGCGCACAAAGGAGCTATTTTCCTCCCTTCAACAGGCGTATGAGCATCGGCATCAGGCCCGTCCCCTTCTCCAATAGGTCAAGGCTTCCCTTTCGGCATTCCTTCTCAGAGAATTGTTTCAAACCGTCAGCCTCGGTGCCAGCGCCTGCTATGAGCAAGGGCACAGGGTCGTCGCTGTGCGCCTTCAGCTTGCATGGTGTTGAATGGTCTGCTGTGACGCATATGAGGGTCTCTTTCAAGTCTATTCTAGGCAGGAGTTTTCCGAAGAAGAATCGATCGATGCCTGCAAGGGTCTGGGCTTTCCGGTTGAAGTCTCCGTCGTGCCCCGGCTCATCCGGACCTTTGAGGTGGATGTAGAAGCAGTCACAGGACGCGAGATGATCTAGCAGCTTCTTCACTCTGAGTACACTGTCAGCCTTGATGTCGCTTGAAGGCGGCGGAAGCTCAACCAGATGCATTCCAGCCAGCCTCGCGATTCCCTTCTCGACGGGCATGTCGGCTAGACAGGCAAAACCTACGCCATAACGCTCATCTATGCTGAAGAATCTGGGCAGATGGTCTCCAGCGTCTCGCGTTAGGATTATGTTAGCCTTTAGTTCTCCTTCAGCTTCACGCCTCTTGTTGACGCTATGACGCTCCAGGACCTCATGGCTCTTTTCGGTGAACTCGTTGACGAGGCGAGCCGAAACCTTAGCGGCTTCCGAATCTTCCAGTGGTTGGCATTCGTTCAGGACTGGCACGACTTCGGTCTTCGCTACGCCGAGTCCAGCAACCCGTTCGTAGGCAGGATCAGTGTTGGTGACTTTCCCGGAAAGAGCGTTGGCCTTGCTTCGTATCACTAAGGCGCCTCTGTGCCCAATTGTGTTTCTGAACTCGAACTCAGCTGGATAGGACTGTAGCTTGACTTCTTTGTTCACTGCTTTAGCCAGTTGGGCGGCTTCCTCGGTCGTCAGGTTTCTACCTGCCCTCCGGTCTATTATTCCCTTGCCCTTTCCCAGCGTGGCAAAGTTGCAGCGTAGAGCGAGGTCGCCGTTCTTCATGTCTAGTCCGGCGCCGTAGGCTTCGAGAGGTCCTCTTCCAACGTGAAATCTGAAGGGATCGTAGCCTAGAATGGAGATTACTGCCACGTCACTTTCAGGAGCTATGCCTCTACCCACAGTGTACATGAGTCCAAGTTTTCCCCGGTTTGCCAGTGAATCCAGGTTAGGAGTCTCTGCGAATTCGAGGGGGGTCTGGTCTCCTAGTTCTTCAATAGGTAGGTCGCCCATACCGTCTATGACAACGTAGATCAGCTTCGACACGGTAGCCACTCCTTCTTCCTTTGCAGAATCTTCAGCTATATGCTCAAGTAAGGTTATAAAACCTTATACGGGCTTGACCCCTGGGCAGTCCGACACCCTTTGAATAGAACCGAACAATATTTATTAACATACAGAGCGGAATTAACATCCACAAACTGGAGGAAGAAGCTTCATGCCGGTTTTCAGGGCTGATCAACTGGCAAGGATAGCGACCGGGATTTTCGTGGCTGCCGGGTCGCCGAGAGAAAGGGCTGAGCTTGTTTCAGAATTCCTTGTCAGAGCGAACCTTGCTGGACAGGACTCTCACGGAGTGATACGCATCGTCCAGTATGTCAAAGCGATCGAGCATGGCGACATCAAGCCCGGAGCAAAGATCGAGGTTGTACGGGAGACCCCTACCTCTGCATTGGTGAACGGCAACTGGGGTTTCGGCCAAGTTGGAGCGAAGAGAGCCATGGAGATAGCTGTTGAGAAGGCAAGGGAACACTCGGTAAGCGCAGTGTGTGCCTGCAACCTTTATCACGTGGGAAGACTGGCAGACTACACACAGATAGCTCTAGAAAACGGCATGATAGGCATAGCAATGGCGAACTCCACGAAGCGGGTAGCACCCCATGGAGGCAGAGAGTCATTGCTGAGCACAGCCCCAGTAAGTTTCGCCTTCCCCGCATTCGAGGAAAAACCTTTCATCCTAGACATAGCGACGAGCGTCTGCGCGGAAGGAAAGGTCAGGGTCATGCTGCACAAAGGGGAGAAGCTGTCGTATGGTTACATAATCGACAGCGAAGGAAATCCAAGTGACAACCCGGAAGACCTTTACCGAGGGGGCGCAATCCTGCCCTTAGGAGGCGACTTGGTGGGGTATAAGGGGTTCGGGTTAGCTCTTGCGGTTGAGGCGCTTTCAGGCATCCTTTCCGGGGACGGGTGCGCTTACGAGGCTAGGAAGAAGGGTAACGGAGTCTTCTTCCAAGCTATAAACCTAGAGAGCTTCACGCCAGTTGACGGGTTCAAGAGGCAGATGGACGGTCTAATCCGAGCCGTGAAGTCTTCCAAGCTCAGACCGGGATTTGAGGAGATTCTGATGCCTGGGGAGCTTGAGTTCAGAACGGAACAGAAGAGGCTGAAGGAGGGAATCCACGTACCCGAGAAAACTTGGGAGGAAATCAGGAACCTGGCTGACCGGATGAACGTGGACATGGTCTCCCTTCTGGAACACGACTAGCAGCTGATCTCTTGTACTAGTTGAGACTCTGAGAAGCCTAGAAACGAGCAAGCTTTGGTGATTTTTTCCATGTTTGGTGTTATAACCAGCTTCGAATCCTTTGGGCTTTCACCTCAACGTTTCTTAAGGCTCTAGCTGCGAAAGGGGGAGATAACATCTTGTGATATACTTACATGTTGGAAAAAGGTTTTAACCCTTTCTTTCATCTTTACGGTGGGCTGGGCGGGCATGAGCTTTTCAAAGGTACTCGGCGAACTCGATTCATACCTAAAGTCGGGAGGAAGGAGGAGAGAGGCTCTAGACCGTCTACTGCTCAATGGCAAGATTTCCAGAAACACCTTCGATTCGATGGACAAGAGGCTCACACATCTAACATCAACCGTCACGAATCTAAAAGAGACTTTGGAGGCAGAGGAGCCCTTCTGGAAAACAGATCTTTCAGAAAACACCAGAATTCTCGAGTGTCTTCTCGCAGAACTGGAGCTTAGACGTCTTCTGGGCGAAATCAGGGAGGAGGAGTGGACGCGCAAAAGCACAATCATAATCTTGGGACTCGACTGGCTTAAGAGAGACGATGCTTTAACTATTGAACCTGAAAAGGAACCCGCCCTACCCACCCAAACCATGCTGGAAGAACATGAAGATGAGAAGGCATTGACCGAATTGAGAAGGCAAGTGGATTTGTCTGACGGAAGGAGTCATTTATCTGACAAAACTAGAGCCAGATTTGTCGGGAAAGAGAGTCCCGCAGGTATGAGACCCAACATGAACAAGCGCAGAAGATCGATCGCGAAGGAACCCCCAAACTTGGCAAATTCCCTGGGTTCCCGAATGCGCTGTATGAACCCGTGGAAGCCGGAATGCAGGAGCATCGATATTGGGCTGAGCATCTACTACAAGGGTCAGATGGTGCCGATCTGCCGCAGATGCTGGGAAGACATCTCAAAGAAGAACGTTGAATGGTCAAGCCTGTAAGAGACGAAAGCCCAGTTCAGCGCACTGTGTCGTCCAGTTGGCAGTAGCCAGCATCCACTCTTTTCTGCATCTCTTCAGCCCATCTACCTGCTCCTACAACTCTGATCCTCCGCAGATCCTCAAGTCCACTAGGAGACCGCGCCAGTTTTTCGCACGTATCCATCTCGCCGCATTCCGCGCAAGTCGCATATGCCTTCTGCTTGCAGCATTGACGCACCACGCATCCGGGGTCTCCGCCGCCTGCGACACATCCGGGACAATTGCCAAGAAGCTTCGCAAAACCGTCCAGCACCTTTTCGAATTCCGCGTAATGTCCGAAGGCTGGTTCCCACTTCGCTAGTTCCGGCGCCGCCTTGTCGAAGCCATAGGCGCTTACAACCTTTCGCAGGTTCTCAACAGCCTGCCTAATCCTCCCCTGACGTATCCCGCAGGCACCGCAGTACAAGCCGCAGTAGCCAACCAACTCTCTAGGCGCTACACTCAAGAGCTAACACCTACCTCACACAATAACCCCTAGACCGTGGATAAGGCTTTACCTGAAAACCGATAAGCCCTATGGAAGCCTTAGCGTCACCTGCAATTTAACTTGTTGACTGCTCTTTGGTCCTGCAACTTCGCATACAACTGGTCAACAGTCTTCCGATCCACGTAGCCTCCGTGGGGACGGAAGCCTCCTGTGAACCCTTTGGGTATGTGGAGAAGTTCGTGGATCAGTGTCTTCTCCCTTTCCTCTCGGCTTAGTTTGTCGTAACGCTCAGAAATGACCTCGATCACGTAGGAAGCTGGACGGTGAAGAGCCTCCTGCCAGATTCTGCATAAGCCGTGAATCCGAGCGACGGTCCGGCGGGATTCGGAACCTCTGCTTCTCACACAGTGAACAAACTGGGGAACCACGTGATAGAGACCGAGCCTCTCAACGATCTCGTCAACAAGCCTCTTAACATCCGGAGCTTCATAGTACTCTATCGGCATTGACGCCACCCGACCTCATCATGGCAAAGCTGCCATTTAGGCTTTAGGCCAGAAGGAGAATAGCTAAGCATATCCTTCACTCAGGTTCTGGTCAAAATGACCAACCCGATCTAACCAACCCTTTTTTGACCAGAACCGATAATAGAAACCTTAATGACTCTATAAAGGCAAACGTGTCCTTAGTCGGGTGATCAATATAAGCTCCAATGAATACCCTAAAGATACTGAAATTCCCGGAACTAGACAAGGCATCTATTTCGGAAAGAGGAGATACATTCCTGAACCGCTGCCTTCCTTCAGTGAAATCAAGAGCAAACTTCCATTGCCGATCTTTGACGAGAATCCGAGCTATGTCAAGTGCTATTGGAAGGCTTGGGAACTAGCCTTCAGGAATTTCCATGAACCTTCGCCTCAAAGCGGTTTTGTCTCGCAGTTCATAGATGCGGCCTTCAATCAGAACATCTTCCTCTGGGACACTTGCTTTATGACAATGTTCTGCAATTATGCTAACCCTTATGTTCCTGGAATATGCTCTTTGGAGAACTTCTATGCTAAGCAGCATGAGGATGGCGAGATCTGCCGCGAAATAACTCGAGCTACAGGGGCCGATTTCGAGTCTTGGGTTAATAGTGAAGGGGACACGCTTTTCAGTCGGTGGGGGTACGGGTTGAAAAATGGGAGTGAAAGGGTGGATGTCATCTACAAGGGAAGGGAAGTGCCTAGACCCAGCCCGAAACTCACGCTCGACGGACTCAATCATCCCATCCTCTCTTGGGCCGAACTGGAAAGCTACAGAATCACGGGCGACAAAGCTCGACTGGGGCGCGTCTGGAAACCATTAGTTCGATATTACGAGGTTCTTGAGAAGTATCTGAGGCAGGGGAACGGGCTTTACATCACCGATTGGGCGAGCATGGACAATTCGCCGCGGAACATGTGGCTGGCTGGAGGAGGGACTGCGGTCGATACCTCTTCGGAGATGGTGCTGTTTGCCAGAAACCTTTCAGAAATGGCGACTATCATAGGGAAGAACACGGAAGCGAAAAAGTTCATGGAAGATGCGGCTGAACTGTCTAGGTTGATCAACCATAAAATGTGGGACAGCAACCGAAGGTTCTACTATGACCTGACGCTTAAGGAAGAGCGAGTTCCAGTGAAGACTATTGCAGCCTTCTGGACTCTCCTTGCAGGTGTCGCTTCGCGAGCTCAGGCATCAGCACTTGCAGAAGAGCTGACGAACCCCAAGACTTTCTGGACTCTCCATAGAGTACCGACGTTATCTGCGGACGAGAAGGGTTTCCAACCAGAAACTGGTGGCTATTGGAGGGGTTCGGTTTGGGCGCCGACTGAGATGATGGTCGTCCGAGGTCTGCAGAACTATGGGTTCAAGGAACTTGCCAGAGAGATTGCACTGAATCATCTCGACAAGGTTGTGAAGGTTTTCAATGAGACGCAAACAATCTGGGAAAACTATGCGCCTCAGAAAATCGTGCAAGGCACACCTGCAAAGCCTGATTTTGTCGGTTGGAGCGGCATAGGTCCTATTGCATTTCTGATAGAGTTCGGCATCGGCATCAAGACGAACGCTGTCACCAATACAGTCATCTGGGACATTCGGTCACCCAACCGGGTCGGCATTGAAGGGTTCTGGTTTGGCGGAAGAACCTCAACTCTGGTCTGTGAAGAGCCTGACTCGAATGGAAAGCGAAGCATCATCGTGTCAAGCGATGACCCGTTTAGGCTAACTCTGAAGATGGACAGAAAAACCAGACATGTAAACATAACAGCTGGAAAGACGGTCAAACTGTCACTATTCTCGCATCATGGGGAGACCTGAAAGAGGGAATCAGATTGAAAAGCATATTTACCCATCAGCTTTATATCTCGGATGCTTTATGCATTTTTCTGGCGGGTTGCAGGATGCGGGGTGGACGCCAAATTCGAAGCTGATTCCCATAGGCTTGTTAGGTTTGGCGATTGGAACCCGCGAGGCTTAAGATTCATATGTTCTGATATGGTAAGTTTGGAGAAGCGATGAGACATGTTCAAGGATGTTACTCCGACCGTCGACTTTCCGAAGCTCGAACGCAAGATCCTAAGTTTTTGGGCTGAAACCGAAGCCTTCAAGAAACGTGTTGCATTGAACAGGGGGAAGAAACATTGGTCCTTCATGGACGGACCGATCACCGCTAACAATCCCATGGGCGTCCATCATGCCTGGGGCCGAACCTACAAAGACCTTTTCCAACGATTCAAAGCCATGCAGGAATATGACCTCAGATACCAAAATGGCTTCGACTGCCAAGGGCTCTGGATCGAAGTCGAAGTGGAAAAGGAACTCGGGTTCCAATCAAAACGTGACATCGAAGCCTACGGCGTCGCAGAGTTCGTCAAACGCTGCAAGCAGAGGGCACTCCGCTACGCTGCCGTCCAAGTTGAGCAGTCTGTCCGCTTGGGCTACTGGATGGATTGGGATGACCCAGCGACTCTTCGCTACCTCGCTGACTGTTTGGAAAACCCCCAGCAAGTCATAACCGTCCAAGGGCCGAAGGGACCTGTCACTGATACTGTGGAAAGAATTGTCGGAAGCCTAGGTTCTCTTGAGCTGGGCGGATCATATTTCACCTTTTCCGACGAAAACAACTACACAATATGGACTGCGTTGAAGAAACGCTATGAAGAGGGGGGGCTGTATAAAGGCAGAGATGTGATGCCTTGGTGTCCCAGATGCTCCACAGCGCTCTCGCAACACGAGATAGTCACTGAAGGATACAGAGAACTAGTGCATCCGGGCATCACGGTCAGGTTTCCGCTGCGGGGAAGACCGAAGGAATCGTTGCTGATATGGACGACGACCCCTTGGACTCTAACGTCAAACGTTGCTGCCGCGGTCCATCCAAGCCTTACTTACGTGAAGGTTCGATACGAAGACGAATTCTTCTACCTGGGCAAATTCGCCCTCAAGACAACCCTCCCTCAAGGGAGCTACCAGATAATCGAGGAGCTCGATGGCAGTCTGCTGGAGGGGTGGACCTACGATGGACCCTATGATGATCTGCTCGCTGAGAAAGAGATGGTCGCCGTCGAAGCCCACCAAGTCATAGTCTGGGATGAAGTGACTGAGCAAGAGGGAACAGGAGTCGTTCACATCGCACCTGGCTGCGGTAAAGAAGACCTAGAGCTAGGTGAGCTTCATGAGCTGCCAGCGGTAGCACCGCTTGACGAGTTCGGGGTCTTCGTTGAAGGTTTCGGCGGGTTCACAGGCGTCCACGTTTACGATTCAGCCTTGCTCGTCATCGAAGACCTCAAGAAGAAAGGTTTGCTCTTCAAGGTCGAAGACTACACACACCGCTATCCAGTCTGTTGGCGCTGCGGAAGCGAGCTAGTTTTCCGCTTAGTCGACGAATGGTTCGTCAGCATGGGAGAAAAGCTGAGGAAACCGCTTGAGGAGATAACCGAGGAAGAGAAGAGGAGAAACCTGCGGTACCAGATAATCGATGTCGCCAAACAGGTGCGGTGGATTCCAGACTTCGGGCTCCAACAGGAGCTCGACTGGCTCCAGAACATGGAAGACTGGATGGTTTCCAAAAAGCGCTATTGGGGCTTAGCACTGCCTATCTGGGTGTGCCAGAAATGCGGCAACTTTGAGGTCTTGGGCGGAAAAGAGGAACTCAGGGCGCGAGCAGTCAAGGGATGGGACACGTTCGATGGGCACAGTCCACATCGACCTTGGATAGACACAGTCAAGACCAAATGCTCCAAATGCGGCACAATGACCTCTCGCGTTCAAGATGTCGGCAATCCATGGCTTGACGCAGGCATCGTCTCCTACTCGACACTTGGCTATCGAGACAGTCATGAGTACTGGGAGAAGTGGTTTCCAGCCGACCTGATCTGCGAATCGCTGCCAGGCCAGTTCAGGAACTGGTTCTACGCAATGCTGGCAATGAGCACAATAATGGAGAACCGGACGCCGTTCAGAGCCTGCTTCGGGTATGGCTTGGTTCTGGGCGAAGACGGCCGTGAGATGCACAAGTCTTGGGGGAACGCCATAGAGTTCGACGACGCCGCGGAGACCATGGGCGCAGATGTAATGAGGTGGATGTACTGCATAAAGCGGCCTGAGACCGACCTGCTTTTCGGTTACCAGAAAGCTGATGAGACAAAGAAGAGGTTCCTAATCCCGCTCTGGAACGTCTACGGCTTCTTCGTGACCTACGCCAACCTAGACAAGTGGACGCCAAAGAATGCTGTCGAGTGGAGCTCGCTTTCGCTTCTGGATCGATGGATACTTTCTAAGCTGAATGTGCTTGTCAATTCTGTAACGCGGTTTATGGAGGTCTTTGACCCCGCCGAAGCCGCAGCGGCTATCGAGAGATTCGTGGACGAGTTGTCCACATGGTACGTTAGGCGTTCGAGACGACGTTTCTGGAAGAGCGAAAGGGACGAGGACAAGAATACCGCCTACTCAACGCTTTACGGTTGTCTCACGACCCTCGTCAAACTTCTCGCGCCCTTCATACCCTTCACAGCTGAGGAGATTTACCAGAACCTGGTTCGCAATGTGGACCCAAACGCACCTGAAAGCGTCCACCACAATGACTGGCCCAAAGCAGATGAGAAGGCAATCGACGAAGAACTAATGGCAGACATGGATCTGGCCACTAAAGTCTGCGGGCTTGGCCGTTCGGCACGCACTAAAGCGGGAGTAAAGCTCCGGCAGCCGCTTTCAACAGTCATGATCGCAGCCGACGAGTCTGTTCTGAAGCGGGTTGAGAGACTGAGCGATATAGTCGTTGATGAGCTTAATGTGAAGAACATCTCATTGACCGCACAGAAGGATGAGCTAATGGAATATGCCGTGAATCCGCTCCCTCAAGTTCTAGGCAAAAAATATGGCAGACTCCTTCCAAAAATCCAGAAAACCATTGCCGAAATGGACGCTAAGACTCTAGCGCAATCTCAGGAGAAGGGCCTCAGCATACACTTGGAAGTTGACAGTCAAAGCGTTGAGTTGCTTCCAAACGAAGTTGAGGTCGCAACCCAGCCCAGGAAAGGCTACTCGCTCTCCGAAGAAGATGGCATCCTCGTCGCTGTGGGCACAAGGATCACCGATGAGTTGAGGAAGGAGGGGCTTGCCCGCGACATAGTCCGCCGCATCCAGAACCAAAGGAAAGATGCAAACTTCAACATAGCCGACTGGGTCGAAACCTACTACGAAGCCGGACCGAAGCTCCAGGAAGTCTTTGAAGCGTTCGGCGAGTATATAGCAGCAGAAACACTGTCGGCGTCTTTGCGGAGTGCTGAACCGCCGAGAAGAGCTCACGTAGCCACATACAAGATAGGAGGAGACTCCTTGAAGATTGGACTCGTCCGACTCGGGAAACGGTGAGTCTTGATTCTGCCGTCAAGCTTGGAGAGCTCACCTATGAGGATCGTCCGTCTTGATTCAGGCTTGGAGCCCCTTTTCTGGGAGCACGTTACCCAAGACATTCCCAACTACTACTTCCCTATCCTCCGCTTGAAACGGCAAAGAGAATTCACCGAGATAGTGCTAGCGCTGGACGAAGAGAACCGCATTGAAGGATTGATGATGATCTATAGGAATGTCGCAGTGCAGTTGAGAGGAAGCGTTGACGCTGCCAAAGCCCTTCTTGAGAGGCTCAACCTCGACAAGGTGGACATACAAGGCGAGATAGAACACAAAGAGGCAATCCTCACCAAGTTCGCGCATGTCAGGAAATCCTCTGAGATCGTCTTGATGACTCTGCAGAAGGGGGAAGAGAACTTGCAGATTAGACATACCACGGAGGTACCAACACCTGAAGACGCTGAAGAGATAGCAGACTTGATGAGGCGCGGGAGCCCGGATTGGTGGGGAGATACAACTGCTGAACGAATATCTGCATGGAACGCCGCGGAGCAACGGCTATGGCTGGGGACTAAAGATGATAGCAGACTCATCTCAGTTGGGGGCGCAACTGTTGACGATTGGGCAACCAACATAGTCCCAGTAGTCACGCATGAAGACTACAGAAACAGAGGTTACGCGACGTCCATAGTCTCGGCTTTGGTGGAACAGATTATCCAGAAGTCGAATCTCTGCCTGATTCACGTTGAAAGCGATAACGAGCCAGCGATAAGAGTCTACACAAAAATCGGTTTCAAGCCCTACAAGAGATATTGCTTTGCTAGGGCAGAGCGATAGCAGCCTGCCGCGATCATGCATCTGATATATCTGACGATGTTGGAAAGGATTATGTTCGAGGGCGTGAACAGTCAGCTTTGTGGATGAGATGGCTAAAGGGCACGGCGTCGATCTTCTCCGCGGCGAAGTAGTGGATTCCGTAGCCAGGCCACATCCCCTGTCGTTTCTGAGGTACCATCTCTTCGCCGTCTACCTGATCGGAGTCGCCCTGTTTCTCAGATGGCTTCACTCTTACCTCAACACCAGCGAACCCATACGTGAAGTCCTCAGCTCTCTTGACACAGTCATCGGAATGACTGGATTGCCAGGGGCAGACATGATCCTCCTGATTCTGTTCTGGGTCAATCTCCTTCTAAGCGGGTTCTTTGTCGCTGGCTTGTGGGCTAGCAGGATGCCTCTGGTCTATCTAGTCTTAGTGGGGGTAGCCGGAACAGTTATGGAAGTCTCTTTTCCAGCAGGGTACCAGGCTATCTTGGTTGAGAAGCCGATAGCTAAGCTTTGGCTGCTGGTTACTACCTCGGTTGTGGGCATTGCTTTAACTGAAGTCTATCGGAGAGGACATGTCTATATCATAACGAATCACCGCATAATCGCAAGGAGGGCGCTCATCAAAAAGGAAGAGAGAGAACTCACGTATGACAAGATATCAGACGTCCATGTGGACCAGGGAATACTCGGCAGAATCTTCAACTTCGGAACTGTGGTCTCCCTCACCAGTTGGGGCACTGGATTACCAGCCGAAAGAATCGCTCAGAGAACAGGAGGGGCGACACACCTCTCGCTTTGCGGAATACGAGACGCGGCAAAGGTTCGCGTAATGGTAGCCAATAGGCAGCTTGCAGCCGAAGAGGCATCGGTTACTGGAAGAACTGAGAAGCCCCTCAGAGAAGAAGAACGGTGAACTCGATGGGCTGACGATTGTTGAGTTCTTCAACGGAAAGCCATAACTTGAGAAGAGACGTGGGAAAGCCTTGAGGAGGAACTCCTTCTGAACCTGCCGAAGCCTTCGGAACCTAGGGGAAAACGGGTCGTCTTCAAGGGTCGCGGCTCGGTGATGATTGAAGACTTCACCTTAGAAGAACTCAAACCGAAACAGTACTCGGTGAAAACAGCCGTTACGCTGATAAGCCCTGGCACTGAGACAGCCTTTCTTATGGCATTACCGAAAACTCCTGGAAAGTTTCCAATGTACCCCGGATACTCAAACACCGGTGAGATAGCTGATGCCGGAAGAGACGCCTCAAAGCATAAGGTCGGAGAAAGAGTCGTATCCCGAAAGAACCATGCTAGTCACGTGGTTGCTGACGAGGACGGTCTAGTCAGGATTCCCGACGGTTTGTCCTTCGAAGAGGCATCTTTTTTCGCGCTTGGCTCCATAGCCCTGCAGGGGATAAGAAAAGCTCGCGTCGAACTCGGCGAGTCTGTCATAGTTCTGGGCCAAGGCTTAGTGGGCAACTTGGCACTTCAGTTAGCCAGACTGAGCGGCGGAATGCCAGTCATCGCAGTGGACACATATGATTTTAGGCTCGAAATATCGCGGAAGTGTGGCGCGGACTTTGTCTTCAACCCGACCAAGGGCGATTTGAAAGAAAGTGTGGATGATGTTACAGGCGGCAAAGGCGCCGACGTCGTCGTAGAAGCGTCGGGAAACCCACGAGCGATCGCCACGGCACTCGAACTTGCGGGCAGACGCGCAAGAGTCATCATCCTAGGAAGCCCCAGAGGCACAAGCGAGGTGGACTTCTACAGCACCGTGCATAGAAAGGCGGTGTCCGTTATTGGTGCTCATGAGACTGCGAGGCCCCTATATGAATCCAGTCACGGGTGGTGGACTGAACGAGATGATACGTCCCTGGTGCTGAAGCTGATAGAAAGGGGCCTTCTCAGAATCAAGGACCTCATCACTGCAAGAATGAGCTTCATGAAGGCAGAGGAAGCGTATAGGCAACTTATAGAGTCCAAAGACAAGACTCTGGGAATAATCCTTGACTGGAGAAACTCCTGATACTAGCCTTGAACCTGAGGCATAGGCAAAAAGAGGAGCCTTCAAGGTCTGGCTTTGCAGTCTCCTTTACAGAGCTCAGGGAAAAAGTGAGTCGCACGATCTCAGGAAGAAAGCATTGTTCTAGGGTTTGGCAGTCTGCGCACTACTAGGAATCTCTTTGGAAAACTCACCCAGGTTCAAGAATGACCTTCAATTCCTCTTTGTTTTCGACCTTCCTGAAGCCCATTTCCCATTGGGGCAAAGGCAAGACATCCGAGACCAGTTGCTCGGTTTTGACCAGTCCCTTGCCTAGCAGTCCCAAGCCTTGCCTCCAAGAGGTCCACCTCTGTCCTAGGCTGCCCCTCACTTTGACTTCCTTGTAGGCGATCAAATCAAAATCAAGCTCGAAGGCTCGGCCAGCCAAGCCGACCTGTGTGTACCTCCCCGCTCGTCGGACAAGCTGGAGCCCCATGCGTACAGCCGCGGGTGACCCAGAGCATTCGATGAAGACATCGGCTCCAGCGCCATTCGTCAATCTGGTGATCACTTCCCAAGGGTCCTCTGCTTGAACGTTGACCGTTATGTCCGCACCCAGTCTCCTGCCTAGCTCCAGCCTTTTCTCATCCACCCCTGTACCGCAGAGAACAGTGAACGCACCTTTGACCTTGGCGAGCTGCAGACTCAACAAACCGATGGGTCCAGGTCCGGCTATGACCACGATGTCTCCGGGCGAGATGGGAGTCTTTTCGATGACAGCGTTCACGCAACAGGCTAGCGGTTCGCAGAGGGCGCCAGAAAGGAAACTCACATTGTCCGGCAGCTTGTGGACGAGGCGGCTTGGCACGACGCAGTATTTGGCGAAGGCTCCGTTGAACCAGTAACCGATCAAGCGTTTCTCAGCACAGACATTGTACTCTCCAGTCCGGCATGGTGTGCACTGGCCGCAGACTTGTGCAGAAGTCTCAGAAGTGACCCTTTCCCCGATTTTCCAGTCCGCGACCTGTGAACCCACGTCCACTATCACTCCGGAGAACTCATGCCCCATTATGACAGGTGGCCTTATGGGCAACTTGATGTCTCCATGATGAATGTGAAGGTCTGAGCCGCAGATTCCAGCAGCTTTAACCTCGATCTTCACATCGCCGGGCCCAGGACTAGGCTCGGGCATATCTCTTAGCTCAACGTTCCCAGACCCCTGTGCATATTTGACAACGGCTCTCATGAGTTCTGCCCACTCCTTTCGCCCCATATCCTTCAGCCATTGAGGATTTCGGACATTGGACTAGATAGCTTCGTTTGATCGTCTAATATAGGCTTCTGTCTCCGGGAGGCTCACAGCTCCCACAGGTCAGAGCTATGAGGTGTTTGAGATATCAGCGACGATCGCATTGTTGAGTCTTATGATATCTGTGGTCTTGAGTTCTAGAAGTCTGTCACGGAACCCTCCTCCACAGTAGACTGTATCATACTGGAGGAGCGATCTGTCGACCACTACCCGCATCTTGGTTCTGTGTCCGACTGATGGCGTCCCGCCCGGCGAGTAACCACTTATCTTCTCTGCTTGGTCAAAGGGAACCAAACTGATATTGCGGACTGAGAGCAGCTTAGCAGCTGCCTTCAGGTCAACTTTTCTGTCGCCAGGCACGATCAGAACAACGTTTTCGCCTCGATCAGTCTGCGAAATCAGATTCTTCGTCAGCCTACGAAGCTCGACCCCAGCAGCCTTCGCCGCGTCAGAGGTGTGAACAGTTTCAGGTTTGCCGATGAACTTGTGCCAGACCCCGGCCTGTTTGAGGTACACCTCCAAGTCCACATTGTCCATACTCTTCACCTTAACGGTTCGCCAGCTGTATGAGATGCATCGATGGCGTTCCGTCTTCTATTGGACACATCGTGCGTCTTAAGCTTTTGTCCGAGCAGAAACGCCCTTATATAACGGTGCTATAACACTGCCTAGAGGGAAACACCGGTGCTGTCCGACGAGACCAAGAGCGCGTCCCACAACAGAACATACAAACCAAAGGCACTCGCCACGCTTTCAGGCGGCCTCGACAGCATGCTTGCGGTCAAGCTAACCTTGGACCAAGGCATCGATGTGGAAGCCGTCAGCTTTGCTACGCCCTTCTGCCTCTGCAACCATTGCTCCGCGAACAAGTTCACGAAGACCATGAACCTGAAACTCCATAGAATCTTCTTAGGCCAAGAGTATCTCGACATTGTTGTTAGCCCTCCGCACGGGTACGGAAGCCAGATGAACCCATGCATAGACTGCCGCATACTCATGTTCAAGAAGGCAAAGGAACTGGCTGGAGAGTTGGGAGCAGATTTCATAGTGACAGGTGAGGTTCTTGATGAAAGACCGTTCTCCCAAAGGAAGAGCGCTATGCTTCACATCGAAAAGGATGCCGACCTAGAAGGAAGAATCCTCAGACCCTTGTCTGCAAAGCTTCTGCCCGAAAGCGAACCAGAAAGAGAGGGATCAGTCGATAGAGACAGGCTTTTCGCTATCAGGGGACGAAGAAGGCTTCCCCAGATCGAGCTCGCAGCAGAGCTGGGCATAAGAGACTATCCATGTCCAGCCGGCGGCTGCCTGCTTACCGACCCCAGATTTGCTGCAAGACTCAAGGAACACTTGGAACACGAAAGGAGATTGACACTAGCCGACGTTGCGCTTCTGAAGCTTGGCCGCCACTTTAGGCTAGACAACGTGAAGATCATAGTAGGGAGGAACAAGTACGAGAACAAGGCACTCCTAGCGATGGCGAAAAGCAGAGGGATACCTTGCTTGGAAGTGGTTGATTATCCAGGGCCTGTCACTCTTTTCCTTGGAGAAGAGGAACCTGACGCCATAAGGAAGGCAGCTGCAGTCACTGTTCGGTACTCTGATTCCCCAAAGGGGACCACAGTGAAAGTGATGTTCGAAGGCAGGCGGAAATCGACTAGAGAAGCAAAAGCCATGGATGAGCAGGAATTGCAGAATCTCCGAGTTTAGGAGAGCTTTTGCCCGTTGCTCGACGAGGCCGTTGCGGCTAAGTTCAGTCGCCAGCCTTTTGTCTGGGGATTTTTCCTGTCTCCCGCAATGATACGCAGAGCTTGCAGAAGTTCAGTGTAATCTCATCCGAACTCATTTTCCCAGAGGCTATGCCTTCAGCGGTCTGGCTAGCGGCGGTCTGAATCAGCGGCAAGATCTCTTCATAGTCTGCAATGCTTTTGTGCCCGCGCTTCGAGTGAATGTACTGGCTTATAGCAGCCTGAGTTGTGCCAAGTTTCCCGGCGGCCTCTATCTGCGTATAGCTGTACTTCTCGATCAGTTCCTTCGCAACGAGAGACCTCAGGATGGGCAAAATGTAACGTCCAACGACTTCACATGAAGGGTACATTTCCCTCATCCAGACTACTATAACGCACTTATACCTTATAAATCAGTTCCCCTGCTTATTAACCAATCCCCCGCAGCACAGCAAGGGCTTACGTTTCCCGCATCAGTGTTTGTCAAGACTGTTATCGCTTGGAGACTGTCTTTGCCTTGCATGAGTTCTTTCTATGCCTGTATCTAGTCTCGTGGTGGAGCCGCCTTGATTCGTCTGGCGAGCCTTCATATGGCATGATGGAATCTGGCGCCGTTACTTCTCAGCTCGTCCTCTGATCTTCTTCCTCAATTCTTTCGAAAGTATCTGTCTCAGTTCGGCCTGATTGGCGAGAAGATATCCTTTTTGCCTAAGTTCGTCAAACTGTTTTTCAGCTTCCTGCCTTATCGCGTTGACCCTCCACTCGTAGTAGTCGGGGTTTTTCTCTTTGATGTCAGCGGACTGGAGGTCAAACTCGGAAATCTCCCGGTTGACGAATTCCTCTCTGGCAACTTTGACCTTCACCTTCGTAAACGAGACTATGGCAACGGCTACTACTATTGCAGCCACAGCGATGCCTAGAATCCAGTAACGAAAGACTGGAAGAGGGTCGTTGGGACTAGAGCCCTGCACATATTCCTGCAGGTTGGTCAGCCCATCTCCATCGTCGTCTCTCGAGGCATCAGCTGGGTCGAGCGGGTTCAGCTGGTACGCCGACTCCCAGGTGTCGGACATTCCGTCTCCATCATCATCACTGTCAATTGTATCAGGCGTTCCGTCCCCATCAGTGTCAAGCAAGACCGTGATGAAGACTAAGTCAGTGTCGCTGTTGTTTGCTGCGTCTCGCACAGTAAGGCTAGCTGTGAAGTTTCCTGGGTGGGCATACGTGTGGTCTGTAGATAGGCTGGTTCCGTTAGTTCCGTCGCCAAAGTCCCATTCGTAGCTGGCTATGCCCACGTTGTCTCTGGAGTTGCCTGCGTCGAAGATGATGACTGTATCCTCCACCACGGTCTGGTTGGGACCTGCCTCAGCGACCGGGCTCGTCACGTCGCGGACCGTGATCACAATGGTGTCTCCTCCTTGGTTCTCTTCAGGATCGGAAACGGTCAAGGTTATAGTGTAGACGCCCGGCGTCCTGAAGGTGTACGTAGGCTTGGCACCGTACAAGGTTTGAGGGTAAGCATCCGTGAAGGTCCATACATACCCCGCTATTTCCACATTGTCAGATGAGTTTGAACCGTCAAGGGTTGCCAACGTGTCCTCGTCCACAGTTCTATCCGGTCCGGCGTCAGCAACAGGATTAGTGACGTCGACAACCGTCACTACAAGTATGTCTGTGTCCCAGTTTCCCGCTATGTCAGTCACGTTCAGCATGACAACATATGCTCCTGGCCTCGTGAAATTGTAGGCTGGGTTTGCACCCGTCAAAACTTGCGCCGTCACGTCGAAGAAGCTCCAGGCGAAATTAACTATGCCTATGTTGTCTGTTGAGCCGGAACCGTCAAAGATTACCCGTGTGTTCTCAGGAACAGTCATATCAGGCCCAGCGTTTGCGATGGGAGCTGTCAAATCAACAAGCGGGAGACAGTTGACCTTGAAGGTGAACCTGACATTGGCGTCTTTGATTAGGACATTGTGGAGACCTTCAGAGGTCAGTGGGATAGTCACTGTAGTCTTGAAGAACCCATTCTTGTCAGCTACTGCACTGCCAATGACCGTTATTCCGTCCCACATGATCGTGATTGCGTCGACACTGAACCACTTTCCAGACATGGTTAAGGTGCTTTTTGGTCTGACATGCACTTTATAATATAGGAAGTCTGTACCATTGCCGAACAGCAGACCCGATGGCGCCGTTAGGTTGATCGAGTCTGGAGAGTAGACATTCTTCAATCCTCTCCAGTATTCATCAAACGTGTCAGTTAGAACCTGCCCCGTCTCGTTGACAACCAGTCTGAACGTTATGGTTGAGTAGGTCTCCGAATTCAACCCAGCAGGAAGAACCTTGCCAAGATCCGGAGCATTGATGGCGTATATGAGCCTGCCACTCTGATTTGCAGGGGAAAGGTTCGCAATCGTTTTCCAGCCGCTGCCATCGTTGTAGCTCAAGTTAGCATGACCATTGGCTGGCAATGCGTATCCTCTCAGTTCCAACGGAGTCTGACCTGCACCGGATGGGGGGGTAACTTCGAATGCAGCCTTGATCCTTATGTAGTTGTCTGTCACAGCGACTGAGGAGGCTCCGTCGAACGCTTTGACGTAGCAGTCTCCTCCCGGAAACGTCGCTGTGATGGGGATCGTTCCGTTAATCCAGTCGTTGCCCACGCTGTAGCCTAAGTAAGTTGTGTTATCGACTATGCTGGACGTCACTTTGGCAACACTGAACGTCGGTCCGTATTTCACGTTGTCGGGAGACAGAGACCCATAGCCGTCTTTGCTGAGGTAGAGTTCCACCTGTCCGCCAGACCATGTCACTCCGCCGAAGTAGAGACTTACTGAGCCTCCGATCTCAATCTCCACAGGACTGCTTGGGGGAACCGTCGTACCGATAAGGATGTTTCCTGTGGAAGCATAAACCAGGACGATCAAGGAGCCTTCTGAGGATATGACAAGAGCTGCAATGAGTAGAGCGCATATCCTCCCGAAACATCCCCAAGATATTTCACTCATCATGACCCAACTCTCGTATTGCCATGTGATTAGTGAGGTTGTTACCTTTTCTCAATCTCCAACGTGTGAACAGACTGGACAATCAGGGTTTCTTTCCATCTCCACGGTCTCCAAGGTCATCTCCTCTCCGTCCAGGAATAGCATTCTACCTACAAGTGGCTTTCCTATTCCCGTGACGAGTTTCACTGCCTCCATAACCTGCAAGGATGCGATGACGGCAGGAGTAGCGCCAAGTATAGGAACAACATCAACTTCAGGAGGCTCAGCTGGAAATATGCAGCGCAGGCATGGACCCTTTTGGGGCACCACTGTCATGACCTGGCCACAGAATTCCGAGACGCCGCCGTGCACAAAGGGGATTCCTTTTCTCACACAGAGCTCGTTTACGATGAACCTTGTTCTCCAGTTGTCAAGCCCGTCAACAACCAGATCGATACCTTTCATGACATTGGCTATGTTGCGCCCCACGACCTCCTTGACCGCAGCCGTTACCTTTATCTCTGGGTTTAGATTCTCAAGCCTGCTCTTTGCTATCTCGGCTTTCGATGCTCCCAAGTCACTTTGGCAGAAGAGAACCTGCCGGTTCAGATCGCTTGGACTGACTGACTCTTTGTCCAAGAGGATTAGTGTACCTACGCCTGCGGCTGCTAAGTAGAGTGACGAAAGGCATCCCAATCCCCCTATACCTGCCACCACAACCTTTGAAGCCTTCAGCTTCCTCTGTCCCTCTGCCCCCCAACCGTGAATCCGCATCTGTCTGTCGTACCGGTCCAGCTCTGATTCTGATAGGCTCATCCAAAAACACACTCGCCAGACTTGTCATGCGTTATCTCTAAGGGTTCTCCACCCAATAAGCGCCTTCCTCAGTTACCTCTTTCTTCCAGATGGGCACTTCATGTTTGACCCTTTCAACTATCTCTGCTAGAGCCCGGAAACCTTCTTCTCGGTGCTTTGACGCGACCAGCACGTACATTACGTCTTCGCCGACTGGCACAGTTCCTGTGCGATGTTCGACCACTGCGTCGGTTATGCCGTGCTTGTCTTTTGCATCCCGAACTATCTTCTCCATCATCTTGGGCGCCAAGGATTCATGAGCCTCGTACTCTAGCCCGAGAACCTTTTCCCCGCGTCGGGTTCCTCTGACTACCCCTACGAAGACGGCTATTGCGCCTATCTCGTTGGACGATTGTTTTAGCAGACCGACAAGAGATTCCAAATTGTCAAGTTTTTTGGCGGTTCTTGCCTTCATACTGACCAAACCTCATTGGAGTATGCCAAAGTTTCTCACAGGAATGATCTTAACCCTTCGTTCATACACGATGATTTGTGCATCCTTTTAGCCGCCGCCGAAGGGCGGAAGCACAGTCACCTCATCCCCGTCCCTCAGTCGATGATTGAGATCAACAGACCTACCGTATACCATGACCACATAATTCTTCAGAAGCGGCGTTCCATCGCTACTCCGTACTATCTCGCCTTTCACAGTTCTGAAGATCGTTTCGGGCCAAGTCTTGGAGGCCTCTCTGTGTCTTCTAGGTATGTATCTGAGAAGCAGATCAGCCAGCGAAGCTCCGTCATCAACCTCATACTCTTCGGTCTTGGCATTAAGCAACTCACGTATTCTTCCGAAATATCTCACCCTTACAGCGGTCACAAGACCACCCCTATGAGGCTTAGCAGTCATCCTCAATGTAAGAGATGGCTACCCATTTAACCTTTCCAGGTTGTGCAGGATTCGAGAGCAACGAAGCGCTCAGATGTGATCTCGGAACTTTCCTCACATTGCTCTCTGGTTCACGCAATGTCTAGCCCAGAATCTCCTTTACCTTCCTCACTATGCCTTCGGCGTCTATCTCCTGCTCAGCCATCAGTTCCGCGGGCGTGCCTGAATGAGGCATCTTCCTGATGGCAAGGATGTGAGACCCTAAGCCCAAAGAGGCGACAGCTTCTCCTAGGCCTCCTTCAGCGTAGTGATCTTCGACTGTTATTATGTGACGTGTCTCTTCAGAGGCCTTTCTCAAGGTCTCCGCGTCGATAGGCTTCACGGAATAGCAGTCGACTACTCGAGCCGATACACCTGCACCCCTCAGTCTGTCGTAAGCTTTCAGCGCCTCGTGCACGGTGATGCCAGCAGCCACGATGGTCACCTCATCCGATCTGCTTTGGCGGAGAACCTTGGACCCTCCTATGTGGAATTCTTCGTCGTTGCTGTAGATTACCGGCGTCTTTGGTCTAGTGGTTCGGAGGTAAGAGATGCCTTCATAGTTCGCCATCAGACAGGTGAGCTTCTCGCTGCTCACCGCATCGCATGGGTACAGAACAACGCTGTTCAGCAAGGAACGGAATATGGCTAAGTCTTCGAGACCCATCTGGGAAGGACCATCCTCTCCTATTGAGACACCGGCATGGGAGCCAGCAATCTTGAGATTGGCTCGCGAATACGAAGCCATCCTTATCTGGTCGCAGGCTCTGGTCAAGAAACAGGCAAAAGAAGCGAGAAAAACGTCAAACCCCTGCGCCTGCAGCCCGACAGCGGCACCAACCATGTTCTGTTCCGCAATGTGGCATTCTAGGCTTCGACTAGGAAACTTTTCGAAGAAATACTGCGTGTAGGTTGAGTTCTGAACGTCGCCATCCAAAACAACTATGTCCTTGTTCAACTCACCGAGTTTCACCAAGGCTTTACCGTAAGCTACTCTAGTAGCAACTGCCTCCCCCGACTTGTAGTCCGTTTTGATGACGTACCTCGCTTTCCTACTTCCAGGCCTCATCTGAGTAGAGATGAAGTTTGTTGGCTGAAAATGCACGTTCTTGATTCCTGGCAGCAGCTCGCCTTCTGCCTTTTCAAGCTCTGCCTGGGTCAGCGCCGTTCCGTGTCTTCCTTCAACGTTCTCAATGAAGCTCACGCCTTTGCCCTTCACTGTCCGCGCAATTATGAAGGATGGCTTATCCGACTTCCTTGCTTCATCGAAAGCCTTTACCAGTTCCTCGACGTCATGTCCGTCGCAGAGGGTAACGTTCCAGTCGAAGGCTTTGATTCTTCTTGCGTAAGCCTCTGAATCCCACTGGAACATCGTGGGTCCGCTTTGGCCCAGACGGTTCATGTCCAGTATTGCTATCAGGTTTGAGAGACGAAGCCTGCCCGCGAAGTTTATTGATTCCCACACAGAACCTTCAGCCATCTCCCCATCGCCTAGAAGAACGTAGACTCTCCTTTCCACATTGAGCAGCTTCTTTGCATAGGCCATGCCCAGCCCAATCGAAAGGCCTTGACCAAGCGAGCCTGTTCCCACTCTTATGCCTTTCGTCCTAGGAACTGGGTGGCCTTCCAGCTCTGAGGAAAACTCTCTCAGCGTCACCAGCTTCTCTCTAGGTATGGCGCCTATCTCTGCTAGGACTGCGTACAGAACTGGGGCAGCATGGCCCTTTGACAGCACGAATTCGTCGTTGTCGAGGCAATTCAGGTTCTTTGGATCGACATTCATCTGCCTAAAAAACAGTGTCGCAACAATCTCTGCGCTTGAGAGGCAGCTCGTCGGGTGGCCAGAACCTGCCTTCGAGGTCGATCTAACGCTGTGCAACCTCAGAACATTAGCCTTATCCTCCAGATATTCGACGAGGCTCAAATTCCCTGTCTCCTAAAGCAGTTGCGAGGAATGTATTCAGATACGACAATATTAACGTTGACCACTCTTGATGGAGCAAGTCTTAGCTTAACTAACGGTCTTCCAGAGGAGCACGACTCTCTTCCGGTTAAGACACGTCATAGGTAGCGATAAACGTATCTTTCACGTTGAACAAATACTGACATGCGATAGTAGAGGAAAACGCCATGAAAGTTGCGGTGACTGGAAAGGGAGGCGTTGGAAAGACCGTCATAGCTGGCACATTGGCATACCTGCTCCGCGGAAAAGGGTTCAAGGTCTTGGCGGTTGATGCTGACCCAAATACGAACCTGGCCTATACTTTGGGACTCACCTCTGAACAAGCTGAGAAGATCGTTCCGATCTCAGAGAACTCGGAATTGATCGAGAGGAAAACTGGTGCGAAGCCCGGTTCGTTGGGGACCATCTTTAGGCTGAATTTCACAGTGGATGACATTGTTGAAAAGTACGCCGTTGAAACTCCTTGTGGCGTTAGTCTTCTAGTCATGGGGGTTGTTCGAAAAGCGGCAGCCGGATGCATGTGTCCAGCAAATCATCTCCTAAGAATGCTTCTGCGGCACCTCCTAGTGCGGAGAGAAGAAGCCGTAGTAGCCGACATGGAGGCGGGGACTGAGCATCTCGGTCGAGGCACAGCAAAGTTTGTAGATGCGATGCTGGTTGTTGCCGAGCCGAGCGCAATAGCTCTTGAGACCGCTCAACGCATACGGAACCTGGCTGTTCAAATGGGCGTTAAAAGGACGATGCTCGTTGGAAACAAGATTCTAGGGGAAAGAGATAACTCAGCGATCCAAACCTTCGCGGAGAGAAGCGGAATCCCAATCCTTGGCTTGATTCACTACGACTCCACCGTCCGAGAAGCAGACCTTTCAGGCTCCTTCTCGCCTGTGCGTTTTCCTTCGTCACCTGCCATGCGGGAGATCGGAGCAATCTGCGACCGTTTGACCGAGATGAGCATATAGAAGAGCATGAAGCATACTAGAGGGTCAGGAAGGACTGAGACATGTAATTTCTTGACGGTGATGCGGAACGATAGAAACCTATGATGTTGGCAGCGTTCCCTTTGCTGGGGATTTCGAAGGATTCTCGGAGGGCGCCTTCCGTCTTTCTCGGTCGTCTGGCGACATGGCGGAATACTTCGAGAGTAAGGTAGTTCACGGCTTTGTCGACAAGCTTGAAGCCGGCATAGATACTCCGAACTACCCCCAACTTAGAGACATGAACAGAATGTTCTTCGAGATGATGGAGGCAATCGAGAAAACAGACAGAGGCTACGTTGAGACGGGAACAATCTCTCTGAGAAACAACATAGCCGACATCCCAGAGGTCTTAGCTTTGAAAAGGAACTCGGAGGAGATTTGCGAAAGGAGGGATGAACCTTTTGGACTGAAGGTCTGTATAACGGGACCCTATACGCTTTCGTCATTTTTCGCGTTCCGAGACCCACAGATATATAGCAGGCTGGGAGGCGTGCTGGAAAAGATCGTTGACAGAAACATCTTCGACAACAAGTACGGCAGCGTGAGAATTCTAACGGTTGATGAGCCAGTCTTCGCATTGGTGGATGACCCACAGATAGACCTCGGCTCGCAGGGACGGGAGAACCTCCTCAGCACTTGGGAAAGGATTTTTCAAAGGGCTCGTCAGAAAGGGGCTGAAACATGCATTCACCTACATCGAACAACTGACGAGCTCTTCTGGCAAGTGGACTCTCTCAGGATAGTCGAATCCCACGTAGGCGACCCCCTATACTCTTCTGAGAAGACCAAAGATCTTGTTGACTCGGGGGACAAGGTGTTAAAGGCAAGCATATGCATCACAATCTTTGACAGACTGATCGAGAGCCACATACGTTCAAGACCGGAGGACAGAAAAAGCCTCGATCAAGCCGAACAAGTCGGGGAAATCTGGACAGAGATACGCGAAGGAAAGGTGAACCCGGAAATGTTCATCGAGCATGCTGAGACCATGGAGAAGAGGCTCAGAAACATCGTTCAGAGGTTCGGTTCAGAAAGGGTCCCCTACGCAGGCTCGGAATGCGGACTGGCAAGCTTCCCCACATATGAATGTGCATTGGAGTGCCTAAGACGGGTCTCCAGAGCCGCGAGAGCCATCAGTCTTCCGTCTCTCTAGGTGAAATGTCTTGGCTCATGGAGGGCTTGAGGCGTGAAGAAGGCTTTCAGAGTCATCTTCAACCCGATGAACGTTGTGGCCGAAGTAGAACGCGGGATGACAATTCTCGACGCGGCTAGGGAAGCTGGCATAGTGATCTCAAGCATATGTGGGGGACGCGGCGAATGCGGAACCTGCAGAGTCATCCTTGCTAGAGGCGAAGTCTCTGACGTCTCAACCAAACACCAGAAGTGGCTTTCCCAGCAGGACAGATCTGAGGGTTACCGTCTCGCTTGCCTGACCCGCGTCCTGAGCGACTGCGAGGTCACCATTCCCGTCGAAAGCCGCGTCTTCAGCCCAAAAATCCTTCTCAACATGGAAATGGTGGTCGACAAGATTGAGCCCGCATCTGGGAAATATCTGGTTGAGTTGCCATTGGCTCGCACGGTCCAAAGAGGCTTGGTCAGCCTTAGAGGCTATCGTGGTCCCAGTCCACGTATGGGCGAGGAGATCTACGGCAAGATGCTTCAGATGAAAGACCAAGCGCAGCTGACTGCAATCTTAAGCTTGACTAGTTGTCACCCTGAGATCATAGATGTTCAAGCGGGTGACACAACCAGCTCAAACTATGGTCTCGCCATCGATCTTGGCACAACAACAGTCGTCGCATTCCTTGTGGACCTCGTTAAGGGGAAAATCCTGGGTAGGATGTCAGAGTTGAACAAGCAGATAACATATGGAGAGGCGCTTGTTTCAAGGATATCTTATGCAGGCAACCCTGAAGGGTTGAGGAAGCTCCAACAGTGCGCCGGGGAAAGTGTGAACAACCTCTTGAGCAAACTCACATCAAGCCTTGGGATTGGGAAAGAGGAAGTCACGGATATCTGCGTCGGCGGAAACACTGTCATGAACCACCTTCTAGCTGGTCTAGAACCCTCGTATCTGGCTTACGTAGATGGAAATGAGAAAGTCTCCAGAGACCCCATAGTCAGGAAAGCGAAAGAGCTCGGGATCGAAGCCAATCCAGAGGCATACGTGTATTGCCTTCCCAACGTGAGCAGGTTCCTTGGGGGAGATGCGGTTGGCGATGTTCTGGCATCTGGCATGTACGAATCGGACGAGCTGTCTCTGCTAGTGGATATGGGGACAAACGGGGAGATAATATTCGGCAATAATACCTGGCTGATGTCGTGCTCCTGCGCATCTGGACCCGCCTTCGAGGGAGGAGGAGTCAGGTTTGGGATGCGGGCAATGCGAGGCGGGATCGAGCATGTGAGGATCGACCCGAAGACTTTCGAGGCAGAATACACAGTCATAGGAAGCACTCGCCCAAGGGGAATATGCGGCTCAGGAACAATAGATACGGCTGCAGAGATGTTCTCCGTCGGTATCCTCGATTTCACCGGGAAAATTGTGGAAGGCAAGACGGTTCTTGTCAGAGAGGGAAGAGATGGGCTGGAGTACGTCTTGGTGCCAGCTGAGAAGACGGCTGTCAACAGGGACATCGTGGTAACACAACGCGACATGGACTACCTTATGGACTCAAAGGCAGCCACATGCGGCGCCATAGTAGTCTTGATGAGAAAACTGAAGATCTCGGTCAACGATGTCAAGAAGGTCTTTCTCGCCGGAGCCTTCGGCGCCTACGCGGATCTGAAAAACGTCACAAAGTTCGGAATATTTCCCGAGTTTCCAAAGGCAAAGATTCGACCAATCGGGAATGGCTCGATCGCGGGGGCTTACGCTGCACTTCTATCAATTGGCAAGAGGAGAAAGGCTGAGGAGATTGCCAAGAAAATGTTCTATGTCGACCTCCTCGTGGACCCAATGTTCTCAGAAGCATATTCAGAGTCGCTGTACATCCCAGGAAGAAGAGAATTCTTCCCAACATACTCTTCGTAGCCTTGCAGGGGCCTCTTCGAAGCGGCTATTTCTGCGTTGTGGCGGGAGCCCTCAGAATAGCGGCTCGATCTTTCTCCAAACGCCGAAGGTAATGCTCAATATATCCGCATTGAGGACAAGCATAGGCTTTGACCCCAACCCTTTCTCCTATCATCCCTGCTTCACCCGGCGTCCAGTAGATGCCCTCGCCCAAAGTCCAAAGGGAAAGCGGCGAATCCCTTTCCACCATGAAGCCGACCCTCATGACTGAACCGCATTTGGGGCAGATCTTCTGTGCCGGAGACTCACTAGGTTCGGAACCAACCCGGATTCCACAGTGAGGACATAATCTCGAGTTTTCAGGGAAATCAGAGCTGCAGTTTTTCAGAGGCACTTCGCACACCTAGTTCTCTTGAGAGTCGGAAGTGCAAGCGATAGTATGAGAAATCGCAGAGATTGAGGAAAAGAAGCCCAACTTAGGGAGATCGCAGAAACGCTGAAAGCGTAAGTGAAGCGCAAGTTCGTTTTCCATGGTCTAGATATAGTCAGAATATTTTGAGTCTAAAGGATATTCCTTCTCATTGCAGCTGCATACGATAGTACTAACTGAGTAGGTTCAATATCCTATTGAAAGCGTCACCAAGGTCATCATATGTCAGCAGTTTTACAGGACAGGGAAGTGTATTAAGTAAATCTTTCACCTTTTTGTGGTGTTTGATGTAGGAACTTCTTCTTCCAATGACGATCAAACCACTCGCTCTGGCCAGTTCACAGGGGGAATACCTTCTGACCCAATCAAACCAATTCCTCATCTGCTCTACTGCTTCCTTCATGCCCTCAGATGGTCCATCATCTAGGAATATCGGGTCTCTGTTCAATTGAATCTCAACCAGAGCAAAACTTCCATCGGAGTATCTCAAAATGAAGTCAGGTATATAGGGTCCAAGCTTGCGTTTTTCTTTTATAACTCTTACTTCTGGGCTTAGAAGAAAGTAATGCTTTTCTAAGAACATTTGAAGTTCTTCTTCCTCGAGATCTTCTCTTGTAATCAGCTGTTCATATTCAGCTGCAAGTTGTTTCACGCTCTTTCTGAAGAGCGCTAAGGTCTCTTCCAACAGTTTCGCACCCAGAATATCGTAAAACCGTGTGAAGACTAGCCATTGGATATAACCCCGAAAGTCTTTAGCAGCCTCTTTTTTAGCTTCATCTTTCGACATTCGTTCTTCAGAGGGTCGGCGGAAAAGCCAAAGCAATGTTTTCTCAGCGGGATATCCCCTGACTCTATATGTAGACTCGAATCGAACATCCATTATCTTTACATCCGCCCCCTCTTGAAGAGTGAAGAAAGGATTGAGATTCGTGACCAATGTCATATATCCGACGGACCAATGATGACCAGTGATATTAAAGAAAGCCGGTCGCAAGGAATAGTCTAGGCGCGGGAATACTGCTTCTTCAATCCTGTGAGGAGATGTCTCGAACCTAAACGAGTCTTCCTTCTTTTTCAGCCACCTACCCAACCTTATGGCGACATCACCATTTTCATTGCACGTTATTATGATAATGTTCCTTCCAAACCAATACTGCGGGAAATATCCACGGTCTCTCTGCGGGATCACAGACGCCATATACCTTATTTCTGACAAGTAAGCTGATACAAAATCAGAAGCTTGTTTTCGTAGAAAGATCAGTGACATGTTTTGGCCTATCTTGTGATGTCTATTTCTACGTTTCTGATATTTAGACATGTGATCACATGATATCTTAGAGGCATACGCGTTCGTTCTTTCTTATGTCTGCAGGGTTTGATTCCAGCTCTCTAGATGAAGCGTAAAAACGTGCAATCGAAAAACCGCGTCTAAGAGCCGCTTTTCAGAAAGAAAAAAAGGACTTGTACTTTATGAGAATCCAGAATCCTCCCAGTTAGGTGGAGATAGCAGAGCCTCTTTAGTCTTTCTCTCTAGGCGGCCATCTGTTCTTCAGATATTCTCCTATGCCGGAGGAGTCTCTGGGTCCGACGAGAACGCGCCATTCATCTCCTAAGGTTTCTTCCGTCTCTCCACTCAGCCTAGCCGCCAAACCGGGTATGATCAAGTATTTGTGGTTGATCTTTTCTTCTATCTTCGATTGTTTGACTGCCTCAGCAACCGTCTCAGCCGTTAGATACCTGCCGGCTACGGAGCTTTCGACGCTGATGCCTCCAGTGTCAACCACGATGAGATAGCAGTCTGCGCCAGCCTTCTTTATGTCCGACTCAACCGTGAAATACGTCAATGCATAGTTCGTGGTCAGCATAACAGGGGAACTCTCATCAGGAGTACCAAAGATCTTGAGACCCGACTCCACTGAAACTGGTTTCCTAGGATCCGTGTAAACATTGAACCTCCATATGAGGATTGGGAGCTGAACCCAACCGTCGAGACTATGCATTATCAACAGGTCCGCGTATCTAGAAACCAGCATAGCTGCCACGTAGGCTTCTTTCCAGGCCTTGTCTTCTTTCGAGCCCTCTTGGTCAACCCAGGCCGTTATGGGCGTCCCTATGAGGGGGAAGCCTAGGAGTTCGTCCCATGCTTTGCAGGCGCCTCTCCTAATCATGGTGAAGTTGTTTATGGTGTCAGGTAATCCGTCATCAACGAAGGTTCCCGGGTCAAGCACTAGGTCCTTCACTCCGTACTCGACAAGGGTTCTCGACAGCGATCTCAGCAACCCAAGGTCGTTTGGGGCGAAGACGGCCAAGGGACAGTTGTACATCAGAGCCAGCTCAGCCATCTCTCTCCAGTTGCCCTTCGTCGCTGCATAGATCAATGGTCTTCTATCGTGAGCTGCAACTAACCCAGCCTCCATAACGTTCGGGTCGAACGTGCACAGGATAAGCGGCATGTCCGTAGTCTTGGCGACGTTCTCTACGGTTGACCTAAATTTCGCTGGATCGTTTGATGTGGATCTTACGGCTATCATATCGAGGTTGAGGTCTCTTCCAATGTAGTTGTAGGAGAAGCCTTCGATCTTCTTGACCCTCTCGGTGAGCCCTTCGTCCGTTGAGTAGACCGCCTTCTCGGGCATATCGTCGGTCACGTCAATGGCTATGGGCGTTGGGTTATGGTAGGTAAACTCGTGGCGGTACATGATGAGTTTTCCGCCTATCTTGGCTGCACGATCTCCCGTGCCGATGGTAACCTCCTTGATAGCTGGCGCCAGGAGCTCTTCCAGCCTTCTGCGAGCCTCCCTCTGCTCCTCCTTCGAGAGCGGAGTGCACATCTCAATTGAAGCTTCTCGGTTTACCATCTTAACTGCGAAAGCCATGCAGTTTTCCTCTCGGCATTCTTTGCAGTTAGTTCTGGGGAGTAACGTGTACACCTCGATCGGGCTTAGCTCCGTTACGCTCTTTCTTTTCTTCTCCGCCATCGAATCTATGCCCCTCAAATCTTCACGGTGACCCAGTCGGCAATCCTGTCCGGGTTGCCCTTCCCCATGCTCGAGAACTGCTGAACAACCTTCTTGACCGTTCTGACCGCCGAAGGATGCATCATCATGAAAAGATCCACACCTGCAAGAAAGAGGCTGAGCGCAGTCACTGTTTCCCATATTGGACCCCTGAGTTCTCTGGGTTCCCATTCTGGACCCATGTTTAGCCAGGCCTCTCTTGCAGCCCAAGCGTTCGTGGTCCCGGACAGGGTTGGATGCTGCAGCTCCCTGTCGCCCATGAGTGCAGCCAATCTTGCACGTTCATGAATACTGAAAGAATACTCAAGCCCGTACCCCAACGCGGCCGTCGTTAGATCCATCAGTACCGAGTCGTCAGGCATGTAAAGGTAGAGCTTGCGGTTCAACTCCTTAGCCCGGTTCAGGTCTAAGGCTGTAAAACCGAGTACCAGATGACCATGCTTCGCTACCGCATCCCCGACGCGTCCAAGGACTCCGACTTCGTCCATATCCAGTGTGACGGAGCTGAGGAGAACCCTCTCGCCATGGGCAACCTCAGCCACTTCAGCGAAAACTTCAGTGTCCTTCCTCGGATCTCCGCAACCGCCCACTATGATAGGAACATCCACGGCCTCCAACACGTCTTCCACGGTCTTCGCCGCCTGTCTGGGCGGAGTGTTCTTGATGAGCGGGTCAGTGCTGAGCAGATGCACGGTTACTACATCTGCTCCAAACTTGTCAACTGCCATCTTGGCCCATGCTGCGGTGTCGCCCATAACTTCGCCAATGTGCGTCTTGATGGCTTTCGGCAAGGACGGTGCCATGTCAAAAACGTCCAAGGCGACTGCAGGCGGATGAGGCGGAGCCTTCTCGAACAGGTAATATGAAGGGGAGCTTTCACCGCCGATGACTACGGTTCTTCCACGAGAGCCTCCTTCACTCTTCGTAGCCCCCAGTGTAACCTCTCTTACCCGTCCAGGATACTCCTCAACCATCGGGGAGAAAGGAGCCTCAAGGATTGCTACGGGCTTCTCGGGCTTTAGTGGCGCCATCTCAGGCTGAGGAATAGGGATTCCGGAAAGCGCGGGCACTGATATTTCCAGCTCGTCTACACTGATCTCTACGTCCTCCAGCTCTATCTCGCCAAGTTTTGCCAAGACCTCCAGAATCTTGGGACCGATCTTGATTGTTCTTCTTTCCTCCTCCTTTCTCCCGGCCATGGCTATTTTTCACTCCTTACTATGCGAACCTTCTTTGCCACAATCTTGGCATCCTTAAAGATTATCTTGAACCCGCCTGCAATGGGAGCGGCTGCTATGAGAGGCACTAGTGCTCGAGCCTCCGGTCCTGCTATCGCTTCTGCGGGGATTGCTTCCTTTTCCTTCAGCATCACCTCGACGGTCGGGGCTTTCCATCGCTCTACAACTGGGTGCCCCTTCTCTCTGAGGAAGGCTGCAAGTTTTTCGATGTTCGTCGCATCCTCCTCCGTAGCGATCTTGTCGACAAAATCCTTAGGTATGAAACCGCCCACCCTTTCTTTGGCGGTCTTAGGCATCCAGACAATCCGACTCCATCCCCCGTCAGCTTGCAGAAACTTGGGAGACCTCATATACTCGAAGGATATGCCGTGAAACCCATCCACCTGCCTGCCTCCTGCGGTGGAGTCGGCAATGGCTGAAAAAGTTAGACCGTTGACTGCTGTTTCCTTGAAGCCTCGGTGAACGATCCCAAAACCGTCCACCTCTGGTATGAAGAAGGCTGTCGCCTCAAAACAGCCGCACGAGGTATGTGGGTAACCGAAGCCGGTGTACAGCTGGACGCGTGTAATGGCTCCCATAGTGTTCTTCTTCAAGGACTCATTAGCGCCCGCGTATTCGCCTTTGACGGGATCGAGACATTCACCTTTAGGCATCTTCACAATTGATCCCTTAGGATCGACCCTTGCGGCAGCTCTTCCATCAAACCAGCTGATGGCTCCACAGTTCGCATACCTCTGCGGCGTGATCACGCATGAGTGGGTGGGAGCGAAGGACTGGCAGAGGTTGCATGCATAGAATTCTTCCACATCTTCATCCCTCAGTCCTCTCGCCCTCGCGTCTCGTTCCTCGTAAACCTTCATCGCTGTCTCGTACATATCGTCAACTCTCTCTTTGTCAGTGATGAAGGTGATCTGAATCTTCTCTATGATCGGCAGCTCCGTCTTGTAAAGCCTGTAGAGAACCTTGCCTATCAGCGTGAAAGTGTTCAGTCCTTTCTTGTAGGATTTTCCGCTCAACCGCAGCCAGACATCGTAGCGCTGATTTACGTGCATGAGCCCCTCGATATAGTTGCAGTATTCGTGAATGCGGCGTTCGATGACGCCCTCAAGCTCTTCCTCCACCTCCCTCCCCGAAACTTCGATGAATATTCCGAGGGGATAGCTTTGCTGCTTCATGTCCTTGATGTCAGGTCCGACAACCTTGATTTCCCCATCTTTGACCTCTTCTGGAGGTCTAGCCCTTACCAGCTCAAACTTGCGGTCAATCCTCGGCCCGCCAAGCTCCATATGCGCGTCAGCCCATCGAATGCGCTGCCCTTCGTAGATGACGCCGACATCAACGGGAATGTCCTCAAACATGGACAAATCCTTCACCGACCCTTTAACTGGTTCTCAACTGCATCAAGGTTCTTCTTCCACTCTTCAAGCCCCAAGTTCGGGAAAGACCATGAGGCATTGGGCTGGTAAAACCTGCCTAGACTCACTGTCTTAAGTTCCTGGGAGAAGTTCTTGAGACCGGAAAGCATCAGCCACTCCATGTAGTAGGGAAGCCCAGCAAACAGGGCTAAGTCGTGTTGTCCCTTGCCGTCTACCCCTTTCCATTCAGGGTCTTGAAGCCGATTGGCTATATCCATAGCTGGCATAGAAGCTGCAGGCGTGAAGCCTCTTTCGGCGAATTCCTTCAAAATGTGTGCGGTAGTCACGATCGGCGTTTTTGAGCTATTTGCGAACCGGATTAAGTAATCGACCAGCCTTTCTTCTCCAATCTCGATCTCGGCTGCCTTATGCCCAACAATCAGAATTGGACGCTTCGCCTTCTTGACCATGGCGGCGACTATCTCGGGCTTACTGATGGGGAGCGCCTTCTTTGGACCCGGAATTTCGGCTGACTGCCAAGGCTCAGCCCGGTTCATCTCACGTTTCCTCCTTCTTTCTTATCATTCTGGGCAGAAGGGTCGGGTCCGGCGTCTTCCCTTCTTTCCAGCCTTTCTCTTTCAGAACCGCCATGATCTCATCCCTCATAGTGATTGGAACATCTGCAGCGGTTCGGATGAAGAGGTGAAGATCATCCGGCATCGTGCCACATAGACGCTTGCTCAAGTCGACATAGTGAGTCAGCTTAACCGCACGTCCCTTCGCAGTGTCGTTGGGCCGCATACAGAGTTTGGCAGTCATGACCATGGCTTCCTCCTTGGTCTCGGCTGCAAAGAACAGATGTTCCGGAGTGGGACCGGCATAGACGCGGTCTCCTGTGCGAGCGTCATAGACATACCAGTCCTCGTCAAGGTCCTTCCTGCCAAGAAGCACGCGTCGGTACTTGGAGCCATGGGGACCCACGATCACGGGAACTCCCAGCCTCCAGAAACCGCCTGCTATTGAGGCTGCCTTCTGGGACATAGCTCCCCAAGCGACCCCAACCGCCCCCACTCGGTTGTGAATGTAATCAGCAATCTCTTCATAGTTTCCTAGCAGTTTCCGTTTGGCGAATATGCTGGCGATCTTTATCGCTGCACCAGCTATATGCGAGTTAGCGACGCATGAGCCTACGTTTACTATGCCCCCAGCGTCGAAGGCGCCCGAGTAAGCCTCATACGGGTTCTTCCCTTCTTGGTCCTTGTACATGGCAGCTGACATTGCCGAACATCCGGATGTGAGCACGATGTAGCGGCGCTTGGCAAACTCGATAGCCATCTCTGCGACTTCCTCCCCGCCTTTAGGGTAGTTGGCGCATCCCACGAAGGCGATGACGCCCGGTATTTCACCCAGAACTATGGGGCCGCCGACGTTTCTTATCTCGACATCTTGTATTGCCCCTCTTCCCGCACGGATCAAGTAGGCCTCTTGCTTCATTTCTTTCTCAGCGGCCTTCGCGATGAAGCTATGAATAGCCAGATTTTCGGGACATGCGCTCTCGCAGCGGGCGCATCCGATGCAATCGTCATAGAGGTCTGCAAGTTTCCTCAGCTTCCCGTTTGCAGCCTCTATCACGGCTTCGAGGATGGGCAAGTCGTTGGGGCAAGCTCTCACACATTCGTAGCACTTTCTGCAGGTCTTTGCGTCTTCAATAATTCTTCTCGAGCTAGGGATAGCCTTAAGCTTCTTCCGTTTCGGAGCTATCAGAACAGCTGTTCTAGCAGCTACTTCGCCGACTTTCTCAGGCTCAAGAATAAGAGCGCCCGGAATCTTTCCACTGACAAGATCTGCCACGATGGCATCGGCTTGGTCATGGGTTCGGTTTGGCAAACCTAGGCAGTTTTTCGCGCTTGAGGCGATGAGGGGCGCCTTGATCTTTTTGGCCTCATCGAGGGAGTCGGCGCGTATGCATTGCTCATCGACAACTATAACGTCGGGGATGCCGCTCCTTAAGTAACGCAGCTGCCACGAGATGGGTCCGACAATCTTGGCCTTCGGCTCGTACCTTGTGATGTCATGAGCGGTGCAGCAAAGGCCTGTGACCTCAACCATGCCCTGCAATCCGTTGTGCTCAAGATAATCCGAGATCTCAACTGCGGGCAGAATGTTATGTCCAACGACCATGATGACTGGTTTCGAAGCGTCTATCGTGCCTAACCCTATGTTGACCAGGGGAGCCTCGGGATCAGCCTTTGGGAGGTTGAGGGCAGATATCTGGGCAATGTCAGCGACTTCCAAGGAAACCTGGTCTATCATGCCTGCATGGAAAACCTTGGATTCGAAGTCGAGGCTGCTTCCTTCCTGACCTGTGTGGGTTGCCGAGAGCAAATGGGTGACTTCGGTCTCGCAGTAATCTAGGACTTCCTCCAGATCCTCAAGAGTTCTTGGCTCGATTCCGCAGACTAGGCGGGTCACTGGAGCCTCAACCTGCACATTCAAGCCGCCCACATCTATTCTGCATTCCCGACCGGACTTCTCCATCAGATGTTCAACTAGGTGCCTTGCATGAGCAAGATGGGTTGCAGCGCCTATGCAACATGCCAGCAATACTATGCGCGATTGCTGCGCAGCCATGTCTAGACCGCAGGCTCCACGTTTGCCCTGTGACAAGTCGCATTTCCCGAAGGTGCATAGGCAACAGACGTCACAGAAAGGCATGTAGAAAGGTCTGTACTTCTGCAGAAGCTTGAAGTCCCATTCTCTTAGTTCAGTGGTGGATGGGAACGGTGTTGGACCCAATTCCTCGGCTGGGGCTGCCTCAACAATCCTGCCAACGGTGAGTTCAAAACCCTTCAATGTGCCGAGGTTGCTCTTCAACTCGTCGATCTTTATGTGCATTCCCTTTCTGGGCACTTAGGCACACTGTCCTCTCACGTTAGCGGGCGTGTTAGCAGAAGATTCGGAATGTAGTATTTAATCCTATCTTCACTAGTTCTCCCAAGTCATCAGTCGGCATAGCAGGTGGAAAGAAGGTCTCACTCACTGCTTATGGGCGTCGTAGATAGGTTCTACAAGCTGACAACATTACCCACGAAACGGCTGCTGTCGCTGATATGGACTCAGGAACCGAGATACCGGCCCTATAAAACCCCGCCCAATAGAGTAACCACGAACTGAGACCAATCGTTAAAGCCGTTATAGCTGCGAAAGATCTTTTCTCAACAGCATAGACCAATGTCGACACGCCAAGCGATATGAAGAACAGCACCGATACCGCCAGGTGAAGCGCGCCATAAACCTCATCGAAGACGGCCACTAGCTGAAGGAGAAAGGCTGAGATTGCCAAGCAGACACTCGTGTGTTTGGCGTGCGTTCTGAGCGCCGTAACCGCGTAGGCTACGGTGAGGAAACCGCAGGACGCAAGGCCGAGGTTGAAGTAGGGCGCAGACTCGCTTCGGAGAGCATGCCCAAGATCGCTCAAGGCGTTATCCCACCAACTGAACCATGGCGCTTTGACTATGGAGATTCCGATGAAGACGTAAGCCAGCACCGGTCCGATCAGACCAAACAGGGCAAATCCCCTATTGTGCATGTCGGAATCCTCTGAAGGAACGATGAATACGGTAATACTTGTCTGCTACCAGTTTAAAAGTGTGGTCTCCCATTCGTCCCGCACCTGGAAAAGGATACCTCCAGAGGGCATGTCTGGGTTTCTTTGGTTAAGAAGACAGGAAGGATGAGCTATCTCCAGCAGAGGGCTCTGATTTGTGTGCTCAGTGGAAAAATGTTTTGTGGCGTAAAGAGTGTCCGTGACCATGACGGTTACGCATGTCGCGAAGCCTTGCATCTATCATTGCGGTCAGTTGGCGTGCGGCAAGGCTACCGGGCTAGGGAGTGTTCAGGATTCGGGTGGTTATGGTTTCTGGTTTGAAGGGTTCGAGGTCTCCGTATCTCTGCCCAGTTCCGACATACAGTATCGGCTTCTTCGTCACATAGGTCACCGATATGGCTGCTCCTCCCTTTGCGTCTGCATCTATCTTGGTCAGGATGGAGCCGTCGATGCGAACGGATTTGCTGAACTCTTCGGCTTGGGAGACGGCGTCGTTTCCTGCCAAGGCGTCTCCGACAAAGATGACCATGTCGGGCTTGACCACGCGGACGACCTTCTCCATCTCCATTAGGAGGTTCCTATTTGTCTGCATACGACCGGCGGTATCAATCAAGACAACGTTTATGCCTCGAGCCCTAGCATACTGTACAGCGTCAAAGGCTACGGCAGCTGCATCTGCGCCGTACTGGTGTTTGATCATGTGGATGCCAAGACGCTTCGCATGGGTCTCGAGCTGCTCTATGGAACCTGCACGGAAAGTATCGCTTCCTGCTAGGACAACGGAGTATCTTTCCTTGAGAAGAAGTTGAGCAACCTTCGCTATGGTTGTGGTTTTACCGGTGCCGTTTATGCCGACGAAGACGATTGTGCAAGGCTCCTTCATCGTCCGTTTCTTATCAACAAGCTCCATCAGGTCGATTCGATCAGGCGATTCTAAAGTCTCAAGCAGAACGGTTCGCAAGGTTTCCTTTATGAGCTGCCTGCGGTCTTCGAGTCTGCTCACTTTCAGCCCAGTAAGCCTTCTCTCAATCTCTCCACATATGTGCTCTGCGACAACGAGAGCTACGTCGTTCTCGACCAAGGTTAGCTTGAAATCCCAGAGAACTGCACGGAGGTCTTCGCCCCCAAGCTCTGTCGTGGAGATTCTGTTGACTAGTCCTCTGACGCTTTCACGGAGCTTCTCGAACATTCCTGCTTCTCTCACGCTTTCTGAGCTCAGCTGTCAACTCTTCCAGCTTCGCTTGGTCTTCCTGAATCCTCCTCAGAACCTGTGTGCGCTGCTGCTCTAGGGTCTGCGCCGTCTTCTCAAGTCCGGAGATACGGTTCGCGATGCCCTCTTTCGCTTCCTTCAAAGACTTTTCTATAGCCACCCCTGCGCCTACGCCGTACACTACCTTCTCCACATCACCTAGCTTCGCTTTGATGTAGGAGCCTCCCCCTATGGGAACGAAAACGGACGCTTCTGCTTCTTCCTTTTCAAGACCTTCTAGGGTTCTATCTGCTAGACTGAGCTCAGCGAAAGCTGCATTCAGAAAGTTGATCCTCGCCTGCAAGGATTCCGCTGTGCCCTCTAGGATTCTGAGCTCAACCACGAGTCTCCTGACCTCGTCATCTTGGGAAGTTCCGGTTTGGAGCTTCGTTGTATCTGCTTTGGTCCTAGGAGACCTCTGCCTGCTCATTAGCGACCTCCTCGACGCCTTCAATCTTTATATAGAAGCGCTTTACCTTGTGTTTGCTCCCTATGGTCTTGTAGACCTCTTCGACGGCGTCCTCGGGCTTCAGGGCTCTAACCTCCTTTCGGAAGCTTGTCCGGAAGTTTGGCTTCGTAATCCTGCCTATCACCTGGTAAACCTTTACCTTGCTCATCTTAATCAGTCACACCTAGAGCTTCCTCTATCATGAATAGCTCCGGCCCCGTTGTAAGAGACCCAGCCACGGCGACGTTGCTGTTCCCTATAAGCCCAGTGGCTATATAAGGTATTCCGCAGTTGATTGTGCCTACTCCGACGGGAACCTTCAGTACATCCTTCAGGAGAGCCTGCTCTTCAGGCTTAATCATTGGATGGGACATTGCACCCTTGTTGGTCGCTGTAGCCAGAGAACCCACATAGGGTAATCCGCCAATCTCGCCCGAACTGACTTCGACCCCCAAAGTGTCAGACACCATCTTCATATCCTCCTTCCCAAGTCTGGGGTCAACGATAGCGCCATGATCATTGGTCAAAATGAGGTTCCCATACGCGGTTCTTTTGGTCTCAGCTATGGCTATGTTAACGTCCGAGAGAGACTTGAGGGCAGTGATCTCCTCGTCCCGTACGTGGTGAGGAAGAATTACCCCATTGGAATTTGCACAGGCAAGACAACCCACGAGAACGGAGCCGCTGATATTAGCCCTTATGCCTTGTATCTTGAACCAGCCTTCCAGTTTCCTGAGTTTGGTTTCAGCGATTTGAGGGGGTGCTATTATGAATTTGTCTGTAACCTTGAGGAAGACGCCTATGCTTGCGCTGCCAAAGGTGTCCATGAGAAAAATCGGCAAATGTCAGTCTCCTTCTGCAAGGTGAACAGTCACAACGCCTTCCGCGTCCTTCGTCACCCGCACCCTGATCTTACGAGGCGGCTTCTCAATACCCCTACCCCAGATCTTCTCATTCACCTCGTTGGATATTCTTACCGAATCCTCTTCAGCCTTCATATGCCTCTCTATGAAACCTCTCAGCATACGTATAGCCTTTGGGCTATGCTTCTTGCGTGGAACAATGCGAGCTCTACCGAGCGGAACCGTGTATATGCGCTCCTCAACTACTTCCTCTTCTTCCGTCTTCTTTTCCGGCGCGGGCTTCTCCTCTTTCGCTTCTTCAGCCTTTTCTGCTTCTCCGGGGGACTCGCTTGGCTCCTCTACACCTTTGTCTTCTTCTCGGGCTTTCTTTGTCTCCTTGTTCTCTTCAGCTCCCATCGTCACGTCCCTCATGCCCTTATCTTGGTTCGACGCCAGTGCCTTCTCCTAGGGTTGGTTCTCACCTTGCCTCTGGTCCTAGCGATAACCCATGCGGGTACAGCCTTACTCTCTCTTCCAGCTTTTATGAGCCTGCGCTTCTTCGCCGCAGGCTTATGCCTTGCCACCCTCACATCCTCCTGATTCGAATGTCCTTTCTGCCACTCTGAAGTCTCCTAAGCATCTCCTTCAACTGGTCGTCGTCGATAGGAAGCTTTACCTTGCCCTGCTGAGCGATCTGGATAAGTTGGAGCTCAAGCTGAGCGGCAAACTCGGGCCTCACCATTTTCAGGTTTGCGAGTCTCTGCCTGGCTTCAGGTGTGAGAATCCTGCGCAGTGCAGCTTGTTTCTGTACCTCAAACTCCTTCTCGGCCTGCGCTTGTTGTTGCTCCTCAAGTAGTTTCTGTTGCAGTTCAAGAAGCCTCCGTTTCCGTAATGCCTCGAGCTCCTCGTCTTCGCTCATGCGGGGCACACCGTCTCAGTATTTCTTTAACTCAGAGATCTTTTTCTCCAGCTCCTTCTTGACCTCTGTCGACATTAGATCCAGTATCTTTCTGCCCTCCGGAGTGACTACGCGACCTCTCTGTTTCAGAGTCTCCACGAGGCCCGATCCCTCAAGCTGCTTAAGGGCGTTTCTAACAACCGCGCCGCTGCCCTTCCTGGTATGCTCGGGTCTCACTCCGCGGTCCTTTCTTCCACTGTACTCTGCGCGCAAACGTTCTATGCCAATGGGTCCTTTGATGTAGATTTTCCTAAGCAGAGAAGCACAACGAACATACCACCAGTCGGGATTCTCCGGAGCCTTCTGGGCGTATGTCCCAGTTTTCGCATAGAGTGCCCATTGAGTAGGCTTAACGCCCTCTACGTTACTCCTCAGATAATGCGCAAGCCGTTCGATCAGTGCGGAAGGCGGAACATCGTGAGGCGTCGGCAAGGTTCTTCCTTCAAGTTTTTCCGATATTCCTCTGAGTAATCTACGGAGTCTCTTATAAATACTTTTTAGCTTCTCTTCAGCCTGCGAAGGGTAAAGGTATGTCCGCGGATCTGCACGATCCTGGATCCGGTTTCCTCGGCGACTTCACTTGCTATCTCCTTCACTTCATGACCTATCAGAGCAGTTTTCAGAATCCTCACCTTAACAACTTTCCTCTGCTTCAGCCGCCTGGAGATCTCGTTCATCAGTAAGCCTGTAGAGCCCTTTTTCCCAATGTTCACGGTTGCTCTATCCAGGGTTGTATGTGAACGTTTTGGCCTTCGCGTTGTATGTTTGACCATCATCTCTCTTTCTCCCTTAGGGGAATTCTCATGTATCCGCCGCAATGCAGACAGGTAACAACAACATGCGGTTCTCTGCGGGGCTGGATGCGGACGCGTGAGTTGATTCCAGGCATTATGAATCTTTTGCAGTGCTTGCAGACGTGAAGGCGATGCTGAGGAGGAAGATGAATCCGTGTTCTCATTGCTATCCTCCTCGCAATCTCGATGTATCTTTGGGCAAGGTCAGGTCGTTCATATATTGCTTCGCTGGCAAGTCTGAAAAGTATCTCGATGCGTTGGAGCGCTATTCGTTTTGGATCCGCCGTCATGCTTCTGAGCCTTTGTTAGCTATTGGGAAACGGTTTATTTAAGCAATCTGCCAGTGCCAGAGGGATATAGGGAGGGGCAAGCGCTACATTTTTATGTAACATTACACTTCGGTGTACTACGAGCTGACACGCAAGCATGAAAGACTTCACCATAATCAAGGATCCTGAGGTCGCGAAGCTTTTTGCAGATCAAAACCGAAGAGACATACTCCACAATCTAAGACAACGAGAAATGACGGCTTTCCAGCTTGCCAAGCTGCTGGAGAAAAACGTCTCCTCCATTTCCCATCACCTCAACGCATTGGAAAAGGCAGGGCTAGTTGAACAGACTAGAGTTTCGGTCAGAGGGAACCTTGTTGAGAAGTTCTACCGGGCGGCCGCTGAGAAGTTCATAATCTCGTACACCCTCAGCGAAGGGCTTGTTCCCGGGTCAGAGGATATTGCTCAGTGGTCAAGGGACGTTTGTATGGGGGCTGTAAATAGCCTTCGAGCTTTTGGCTATGACTTGCCAAAGGAGGAAGAAGAGAGACTATTAGAGCTTGTGGAGGAGTACTCGACTATTGAGAAGATTGCTTTCGAGGAGGTCATATCCCAACAGAAGATGCCCGTTCAGGTCGAACGACCCGCTCTTAGGCTCCTCTTGTCGCTGCTGACAAATGTTCGTCTCCACCGGGATTCTGACTTCACCAGATTGTTAGAAGCCATTTATGCCGTTCTAGAGGATGAGAAACGAAAGGTCCTAAGATGGTGACGATACTTGTCTCTGATCAAAAGTCTGTCGAAGTACATTCTCAGGATGTGGCACGTAATGGCGTTGAGCATTGTATGCATTGTGATATCAACATACATCAACGTCTACATACCGCAGCTGTCAGGAGGGGTGATAAGGGGCATATTGGAGATGGGAGACTTCAGCTCCCTTGTATCGCTGGTGGTTCAGATATTGGCATTAACCGGGTTCCTTGGAGTCTTCTCCTTCGTCCAACGTTATGCGAGTGGCTATTTCGCCCAAAAAGTCGTATACGAGGTTAGAAATGACGCTTTCAAGTCGATCCAGAGACAGTCTTTCGGCTTTTTTGACAAAGTCGAAACTGGACAGCTCATGTCGAGAGCCACAACGGACGCTGATAGAATAGGGCAGTTCCTCGGGTGGCAGTTCAGAATGCTCATAGAATCCTTGTTTCTGCTCGCAGGGGTTGTGACAGCGATGATTCTGATCGATATGCAGCTCACCGCTCTGTCTTTCTCCATAGTAACGCTTCTCTTCATCAACTTTACCATTTTTGGAAGAGAAATCCGGCCAGTCATGCACACCTCTCGAGAACAGTTCGGCACGTTGACTTCGATCCTCTGGGAAAACATTACAGGGATAAGAGTCATCCGGTCCTTCGCCAGAGAGGAATATGAGAAGGCAAAGTTCCACCGACCGAGCGAAGACTACTACAAGACGATGATTAGGGCGGCGAGACTCAGGTCTACCTTCATGCCTCTGGCTGGCCTTATAGGCGGACTGGCTATGGCGGTTGTCTACTGGTATGGCGGTCTCCAAGTTATAAACCATCGCCTAACCGTAGACATACTTTACGTCTTCAGCAGCTATGTGCTGATGTTAATGAGACCCATCGGCATGATGGGGATGATATGGACTGGCTATCAGCAGATGGCAGCGGCCGGCGAGAGAGTCTTCGAGATCATAGACACCGTGCCTGAGATCAGAGACAAGCCAGATGCTAAGACCTTGCCACCCATTAAAGGCCACGTGATCTTTGAGGATGTATCCTTTGGCTACGCAAAAGACAAACTGATTCTCCAGAATGTGAACTTGGAAGCCAGACCAGGGGAAACTGTTGCTCTTCTGGGGCCGACAGGCTCGGGCAAAAGCACGATAATCCGCCTTTTGCCGAGGTTCTACGATGTGACTTCTGGGAGAATCCTTATTGATGGGACTGACATAAGAGACGTGAAGGTTGAGTCGCTTAGAAAGCACATGGGGATAGTGTCGCAGGAGATCTTCCTGTTCAACACGACGGTAAAAGACAACATTGCCTATGGCAACCCCAAAGCAACGATGGAAGAGATTGTAAGAGCAGCCAAGATCGCTAACGCTGACGATTTCATCGTTGGCCTGCCCCAGGGATACGACACGATCGTAGGCGAAAGAGGAGTCACTCTGTCCGGCGGACAACAGCAGAGAGTCGCCATTGCGCGAGCGTTATTGATGGACCCGCGCATATTGATCTTGGACGATTCAACATCAAGCGTAGATGTGGACACGGAGTACGAGATTCAGCAAGCCTTAAGCGCTCTGCTTAGGAATCGAACTACCTTCGTCATAACCCAGCGCGTTTCCACGATCCGGAATGCGGACAGGATTGTGGTGCTTGAGAACGGAGCGATCGTAGAAGAGGGAAATCACGAGTCTCTCATGGAGAAGAGAGGAGCCTACTATAGGATCTACCAGACACTATACGAAGCCCAGAAAGAGGTTCTGCAACCAGGAGCAGAGGAAGAAGATCTTCCAGCGGAAAGAGAAACAGCCATAAGCCAAGGAAGGAGGGAAGCCTAAATGGGGATGCCTCCTCATTTTCACCGGTTTGGGGAAGAGATACCTGAGAGAAAGACGCCGACGAGGGTTCTGATCTCAAGGCTGTTCCGTTACCTTCTCCCCTTCAAGAAGCGATTAGCCCTCCTTTTCGCCACGATCCTGATCACATCGACTACAGGAATCATCAGCCCATATATTCTGGGCCGGGATATAGTGGCTAGGTTCATTCTGCGATCCGACTTTGCTGGCTTACAGCAGACAATCCTCCTCTTTGCCGGCATCCTTCTCATCAGCTGGGCTGCTGACACGGTGCGCACCTACGGTCTTTCGAAGATAGGTCAGGACATGCTTTTGAAGATGCGTTCTGAGCTCTTCTCGCACCTTCAGGAACTTTCCTTCGGTTTCTTTGACCAGTCAGACAGCGGGGACATCATATCCAGAGTTACGAACGACACCGACAGCATAGGCGAAGCCTTCACTTCAGGCGTTGTCCAAGTTGCGAGCGATACTCTTAGCATAGCGTTGATCGTCATCGTCATGTTCAGCATAAACGTTCAGCTCAGTTTGGTGTCGATGCTCGTAGTCCCGTTGATCGCTGCAATGGCGCTCGCCTTCAACTCCAGGTTCAGAGCCGCATACAAGGCACAGAGGACCAAGATTGCCGGCGTCACTTCCAAACTGGAAGAAAGCATATCGGGCATAAGGGAGATCAAATCTTTCACGAGAGAACGGGATACGATAGAGGATTTCAGGCAGGTGAACCTCCAGAACCTCCAAGCGAACCTGCAGGCAACGAGGATCTGGGGTACATTTTTCCCGACGATACAAATCATCCAAGCCGTAGGAGCCGGAATAGTCATGATCTACGGAGGCATGTTGGCCCTCAACGGAGCCTTGGGACCTGTGGAAGACGCGATAGGGACATTGATAACTTTCCTGATGTATGTGGGGATGTTCTTCGGACCGATATTTGACTTGACAAACCTCTACAACACTATACAGGCGGCGTTGGCTGCAGCTGAAAGAGTCTTCGAGCTAATCGACACCAAGCCCGCAATAGCAGACAGTGAAGACGCTGTCGAGATGCCGCTGGTCAAAGGGGAGATTATCTTTGAAGACATAACCTTTGGGTACGACCCAAAGCATCCTGTGTTGCACAGCGTCAGCTTCAGCGTAAGACCCAGGGAGTCGATCGCGCTTGTGGGACCGACTGGGGCCGGCAAGAGCACTATCATCAAACTGCTGAGCCGATTCTACGAACCACAATCAGGGTCAATAAGAATCGACGGGCACAACATAAGAGACCTCACCCAGAAGTCTCTGCGCGAACAGATGGGAATCGTCCTGCAGGAGTCCTTCCTCTTCAAGGGAACGATCATGGAGAACATTAAGTACGGGAGGTTAGAAGCCACAGACGAAGACGCTGCGAGCGCCGCTAAGACGGTGGGCGCTCACGAGTTCATATCAAGTCTGCCAGATGGATACAACTCCAAGATAGGCGAAAGGGGAGCCGGCCTCTCTGTTGGTCAGAAACAGCTCGTCTCCTTTGCCCGCGCGCTGCTCAGAGATCCCGCAATCTTGATCTTGGACGAGGCAACCTCAAGTATCGATCCATACACGGATCTTCTGATAAGAAAGGCAATGAAGGCTCTGCTTAGGAACCGAACGTCGGTGATCATAGCCCATAGGCTCTCGACCGTTCGGAACGCCGACAGAACTCTGGTCATCAACGACGGGAAGATTGTCGAAGAAGGCAACCACAGGGAACTCATGAAGAAGAAGGGACTTTACAGCCACCTTTACGAAATGCAGTTCAGAGAACCCGAAGTACCCCAAGCACCAGTGAGACCCCAGGAAGTACTGACCAGGTAGGCAGAGACGTTGAAGGTTTGGGATTGCTAACAGTTGTCCGACGCATCCCTCAAGGTTGCTGAGTCCTAAGAAGATTGTTTATGTCGTCCAAGAGTTGTAGCCAGCTTAGATAAGAGTTTACTGACGCTCGCAGGGCTGTCGTATCCCTACACTCGAAAATCAAGGCGAGGACCCTTCCTTCCCGTGCAACCTGAACCTCAGAACGCCCCCCCGGGGAAGACTTAGTCTCCGGCTTCAAGGCGTTCTGGACTATACTCGCCGCCCTTTCGGACGGGAGCGCTAAACGTATAACAACCGTAGCCTTTTTTGCCAATTCCTCCACCTATTAGTGGATTGTTGAGATCGCTTCCGCTCTTGTCCGCTCAAGCAACACCGGAAGCAGGAGCTCAGCTGCAGAAAGCACTCTTGCGCCATCACTGATTGCAGTGCATCCGCGGGTCAGGACTTTCGGATCTGTCAACTGCTTTTCGCTGATTGCTGGGCGGATGCTCCTAGCTTCGTAGCCGGGACGTAGGCTCCTCCGGCAAACTTGAAGCCACATCTAGTGCATACCCAGATTCCCACACTTTCGCGGCGGACCGAGTTCGTGCTACACTGGGGACACACATGCTTTCTCCTCATCTCAGACATGGTTTCGCTGAATCTTCTCCTCGCAGTGACACCGTAACGGGAGCCTAGCCCTCCTGCGGGTCCTATCTTCCTTGTTCTTTTCCGGCGACCCACTAGCGCTTCGCCACCAATCTCCTCAGTTCTTCAGCCTTCTCCCTGGCTATGTGGGCGGCTTCAACCACCTGTTGCGGAGTCAAGGTTCCAGTTCCGCCTTTCTGCATTGCACAGATCCTTCCATCTTCACCGAAACTGATCGTAAGCCGAGCGTCCATGACTTCCTCCTCGTCAAGCCAAGGATCCACAACTAGCTTACCGCTTATGCCCGCAAATGTGACTGCAACGGGGTGATTCCTCATAGGCAAAGCTGTAAAGCCAGGCTTTTTTATCACCTCTCCATTCTTCACCTCGTACTTGAAGACCTTAGTGTTCATAAGCGCGGCAAGGGCAGCCAAGGCTGACGCGTCTATCAGGTTCCCATCATGGTTGAGCACATAGACATCGACAAAGACCACTAAGGCCTTCTTTCCCGGGATAATGATGAGCTTTTCAAGATCGATGGCTTTGGACTCGCGGACCCCTCTGTCTACGACCCTAGCTAGCTCCACAGACTCCTCACCCGGTGGACCAGCCTCGAATTCAGGAGAGGCCAGAGGAACAAACTCTGAGTTAACCGTGAGGACGCCCTCGCTTGGCCGGTCGGAGAACGGTTCACCCGTCTCAATCTTCACGCCCACCATGACCTCGGTCCTGCCCATCCGGACCTTGGCGGAGCCTTCCGCTTTCTCGATGATGCCAGTCTCTACCTGGACTGGTCGATACTCGTTGAGCTCTCTTCCGTCTAGTCTCTTGCCGCTCCCGATCAGTTGGGCTATTTGCTTCTGTCTTATGCGCGAGACCATTATGGAAGTCATTCCTCTTCTACCTCCTCCGCCTCTTCCTTAATCGCCAGGTACTTGGCTTTTAAGGCTTCCTTCTGGAGCCCATATATCTGCTTACATCCCTCCAGCGCAAGATCCATCAACTGCTTGAACTCCTCGATGGTCAGCAAGCCATCCATCTGAAGCAACGCAACAGCTCCAAAGTTCGGCATGTAGGCGACCGGCACGTCAGCCTCGCCTTCTTTGTCTTCCAGGTCATTCAGATCGAGCACCAAATGTCCCCCAGCCTTCCCAGCCGCGCAGGCAGCAACTAAGTCTCTCATAGGAATGCCTGCGTCAGCCAACGCCAGGGATGCGGCAGTAACTCCTGCCCCCCTTGTTCCTCCGTCAGCCTGCAGAACCTCGATGAAGACGTCAATGGAGGTTCTGGGGAACTTCTCCAGAAAGATCGCTGGTTCAAGAGCTTCTCGGATAACCTTCGATAGCTCCACTTCGCGTCTCGACGGCGCCGGAGACTTCCTCTCTTCCACGGAAAAGGGCGCCATATGATATCTGCATTGAAGCACAGCTCTGTCAGGGAGAGCCAGATGCCTCGGGTGCACTTCTCGTGGACCATAGACAGCAGCAAGAATCTTGTTCTTGCCCTGCTCAATATAGGCAGACCCGTCAGCATTGCTCAGTATGCCGACCTCCAGTTTTATGGGTCTCAGTTCGTTCAGCTTTCTCCCGTCTGTTCTGATTCCTTTCTCACTAACCAATACGGTTGTTTGAGACATTAACCAGTATCACCTCTTCCTTTTTTTAACATCTCGGTCACGCGGTCGGTAAGCCCTGAAGTATGGGCTTCCTCTTCGATCTTTTGGATGGCAAGCAGAGCCATCCTCTCGTCTTCACGGTTGCTGCCGGATATTGCTATGAGCCCGTTTTGCCCAACCGTTATATTGCATCTTGTCTCCTTCTTCAGCATCGTGATCATTGATCCTTTTCGGCCGATGATCCTCGGAATCTTTGCCGGAGAGACTCGGATGATCTGTCCATGGGTTATCTTTCCCAGCTCGGGTTCGCGCATCGTCAGGCTTGGATCACGCGTCCGGTCGAACGATATCACCTTGGCCAAGACAAGATCGCCAACATCGAGAAAATCAGACAATTCGTCTCTCTGAGGTTTGAACGGTCGATCTAGGGCTTCTGAGGCCCTAAGGTTCGCCATGTAGGGCGAGTTAATGTTAACGGTCCATCCGTGCAGGTTTGCTTCCACAATCTTCCCTATGACTTGATCGCCGACCGAAGGAACATAGAATGTGTTCAAGGCTACAACTTGAACCAGTCTGCCCTTATACTCGACGAGCCCAAGTCTACTGGCGTAGATCCTCGCGTCCTGTCTGTACGTGTTATTCCCCGCCAAGTAGTCTCCTTCAGCAAGTAGATCGCCAGGGGCCACAATCTGTCTATTCTCAAGAAAGAAAGGCAAAATCTCACCCTCGTCTGTGCTCTACTTTACGATCTTCGCTTCAGCGTTTCCTCGGGTAATCTCTCCCAGCCTCTCCAAAAGGGGACCGTAGAGTCCTGCTGGCATCTCGACAATGGCTGACCACGATCCATCGCTTCGCCAAGATTCACTCTTTATCGTTCCGAATGATTTCACGGTGCCATAGACTTTGCTGGCGAACTGTGGCGGAATGACGACTGAAACAGATGCTTTTTCGATGCTTATGGGCAAAATCCGACGGAGAAGCTTAATGGCCTCGTTCGCTTGTTCCTCAACGCTTTTGAAGGGATCCACAGGAAACCGAACCTGCTCCAAAGCCTGTTGTATTCGCGTTGGAGGGTGGGGAAGCTTGGTTCTGGGGTCAACGCTTTGGCGTGAGATAAATGCGATTATCTGTCTAAGCTTCTCTTCGATCATCCGTCTCCGCTGCTCGGCTGTTAACTGCAAAGTGCCTTTCCTGAGAATGGACTCCGCTATCTTCTGCGGGTCTGTTGTTCCAAAGGCTTCCTCAAGCTCCTTCTCTGAAGCCCTCAATCCTTTATTTGCGTCGTTGAAAACCGTTTCCGTTACTAGAATCTCTGAGAGAGAAATGGACTTCCCATGACGATAAGACAAGGCCGGTTCAGGTTTCACAAGCAGCTCAAAGTCCTTCCCGTTCAAATTTATGCGTGCCACGGTGTAACCTTTGCTCATCACGTCCCACTGCCCAATACTTCCTTCTGGCGTTTCTCGGTCTCTTCGTCTGGCACCAGCCTGAATCTCTTAGTGTCAACAGGGACGACCGCCAACTTAATCTTCGGCTGCTCCTCTCTTGCTTGAAGCGACTTCACAAGGCATTTGACTGCTAGCTTCACGGCTTCTTCTAGCGTAAGGTCTTCTCTATACTCTGCCTTCAAGACGGTTTCAGCAGTCTCTCTTCCAACGCCGATCGCCACAGCTTTGTACGCTCTGTAGGAGCCGCTGGGGTCTGTCGTGAATAGCCGGGCTCCCATCTTGTCGACTCCGGCGAAGATCACCGATACGCCAAAGGGTCTGACGCCTGCGTGTTGGGTGTAAAGCTGCATTACGTCTCCTGTTCTCTTTGTGGCAATCTCAACATCCACTGGCTCATCATACATCAACCGGTTGCTTTGAGAATAGATTCTTGCCTCATCAATCAATATACGCGCGTCTGAACTTATGCCTACAACAGCCGCTCCGAGATGCTCATCAACTTCGTAAATCTTCTGGCTGAAGTTTGGATCCTGCAGCCTTGACTCTACCTTCTCTTCTGCTCCAATCACAACCCCTTCAGGGCACGAGATGCCTATGATTGTTGGACCTCGATACACGGTCTCAAGGGCATACTCTACCTGAAATAGACGCCCATCTGGGGAGAAGACTGTAATTGCGCGGTCGTAAGCTCCCGGAACAGCAAACACTGACAAGCTTACCACCTCTCTTTGTCTTCTTCAATACCTTCTGTCTGAGAAGTAAATAAACGACACTAAAAAACCTTTTCATTAACCACTTGTCTGTCGCTGTTGTAGACCGAGGGATATCTCACAAACTATCTAGCAGCTTGTTTCAGTCGCCTTGCCGCCAAGAGAGTTTTCTCGGCGACGGAGATAGCGCTCAACAGATCATCTATTGTGGATAGGAAAGTCATCAAGTTGCTTGCTTCGTACTCTACTTCAGCTACCAAACAGTTGCCTTTGCTGAAGGTCTCGACCAAGAGATTCCTCGGCGTCTTGACATTGTCTGGCGAGACAGCTCGCGAGACTGCTCTGGCCTCTTCCCTGTCCTTGTAGACAAAAGTCATCCTAGCTTCCAATGTCCCTTAGCCTCTGCAAACTCTCCTTCACCAGTTCATCCACATACCTAAGGAAGTCTTCTCTATACTCGAGTGGGACCTGGGCGCCAGCAGCGATATCATGTCCACCACCATTTCCAGAGAATCTCTCCGCAGCAAGACGGAGGATTTCGCCGAGGTTAAGGCCTCTTCTCGTCAGCATGTCGGTGGCTCGAGCCGAGATTTTCATCATGCTTTCCTCCGGAATAACTGAATAGGCAATAATGGGCTTTTCCATGTTAGGCATATTTGTTGAGACGATAGTTGAGATCGCGCTTACCACCTTCTCGTCTATAGTCTGCCCCCCATGCAGCACGTACAAGCTTTCCATCTCTTCAATGCGGTCAGGATTCTGATCCAGCCAACGAAGGTACTCCGTAATCGTCTGCCTATACTCCTCCAACGACTTATTGGCCTCTGCAAGGCACCTGCTTCGGTCTCCCATGCATATTGCCACGCCCAAGCCGGGGTCTCCAGTTCTTCCCGTGGCATTCAGAAGGAGGGCAAACTCTCTAGCATCGCGGAGAGGAGTCCAGGGTTCTTCGCGTTCAAGTATGTACACGGCGCCCAAGAGGTTCATCGCGGTGTCGCTCTTATAACCCCTAGAGATGAGGTAGTCAGACAACCTCGAGAATAGCTTCTTTTTTTCTTCCTGTGAAAGGTCTCTTAATGCACGCCACCTGTCCCCCTCCTTGGGTTTGATGCCCACCTCAGTCAGCAAAGCCAAGCTTCTGTCTTCTTCGCCGCTGATGCCAGGGATGAAGGGATTAGTGGTGTAGGCCAAGGCCTTATGAACCGGGCGCGTCTCCCGCCCAAAGAAGAGGAGATCAGTCTCAACTCTAAGACAGCCTGACACGACCGCGTCTTCAGCGATAAGGCTGTTGATGCCTCCCAGTTTCCGGTCTTCGTATCTATCCTGTATATCTCCTAGGGCTCCTACGATGCCGATGCAGGCTAAGTCGATGTTTCTCTCCGAAAGCGCTTTGGCGACAAGGTACGCGGTTCCTGCAGCGCTCAGGTCGCGGGCACCGTCAATGCCAAAAGGGTGAGGGTTCACATGTACAAAAGCCTCGTCGGCTTTGCCTGTTGGCTGATGGTGGTCAAGTATGATGAGAGGCATCCCTTTGGCTTTCTCATTCAGAATGTCTAGGTTTCCGCTGCCCATATCAATCAGAATGACCGAAGCATCCTTGCTGCTGGCAATCTCGGCGGCAACCTTCTCGTCAAACCATCTCTCAATCCGGATGTGGAAGATTGCGTTGAGTCTTGCCAAAGCAGTGCCTATAATCCCCGCTGCTGACAAACCATCTGCATCCAGATGAGAGATTACCAAAAAACTTTTTCCCTTCTCCACGTATCTTAGGATGTTTTCAGCAGCTTTCCTAGTCTCGTTCAGAAAGGCCGTGACTGAAGCGTGCCCAGCTGCCATGAAGATCCCTAGCTAGGTGGCGGAGAGAGCTGTGGGAGTATACTTCCAATCTTCGGGCAACACGCCTTTACGTTTATAGTATTCGGATAGATGGTGGATTTTCGACTCAACAACCTGAATTGCTCTTATGTTGTATGTGTCCGCTTTGTTCTTCCGCAGATGCGCATTGAGTCGAACCGCCATCCTCAACAGCGCATCAAGATCCTCAGGGACCGGAGGCCCCAAGCTGTTTTCCTTCAATATTTCAATAATGCCCTTACCAACTATCGTCTTGACCAGCGGGATGCCATACTGGTCACGCAAGATTAGGCCGATTCTGCTAGGAGGGTTTCCCTCTCTCCCAAGCTTGACGACTAGAGCCTCTACCTCTTCCGCTGTGTATCTGCACCAGCTTGGGCTTCTTCTGCTTAACGGTCGCGTCGAATGTGATCGGCCTTTCTCTTTCTTGGACACAGATTGCCCTCCATCAGGGTCTCTCTAGAACAAGTTATCCCGTATTTAAAAGCTTTGTTGAATGCCTAAGGGGCAGATCTATACCATTCTGCAAACTTCCTCAGAGCCCTAGCCCGGTGTGAGACCGAGTTCTTTTCCTCGGGAGTCATCTCACCAAAGGTTTTTCCCGGGTTTTCCGCAGGTTCAAAGATCGGGTCAAAGCCAAATCCGGAGCTTCCTCGCATTTCCTCTACAATCCTTCCCTCAATTGTACCCTGAAAACAGATTGGAGACCTGTCAGGAGTACAAAACGCGACAACAGACCTGAAATGGGCTCTTCTGTCTTCATGGCTCTCCAGTATCTTGAGGACGCCTTCGTTTCCTATGGTTCGGTAAACGTAGTTGGCGTAGGGTCCCGGAAACCCCTTCAGGACTTCAATGAAGAGACCCGCATCTTCAACGATGACGGGAAGGTGGCTTTTATGCGTAGCTTCCTGAGCACTCGCCTTGGCGATATTCTCCATATCGTCGTCTTGAATCTCCAGAGCCTTTATCCTAAGCACAGCAGTAGCGATATCATACACTGCCAGTATTTGTCGAGCTTCATTGAATTTGTGCATGTTTCCCGTCGCGAAGAAAATCAACCTACCCCACGGGAACCCTCTATGCTGCAATCTGTCTCATCCTCTGCTCATTCATACCAAGACTGTAGACTCATCTCTCAGAGATGTACCTGCCTCTTTTCTCTATCTCAGCTATCTTGCCCAGAACTTCATCTGCCGCATTTTTGCCCACGGTTCGTTCGTACCCTTCCATTGCCGCCTTGAAGCATTCGTCTGCACATTTGTAATGGGTGCTATTAAGAGCCCTCTTCATCAGGTGTAGATCCACGCCTCTGGCTTCCAGCTCGTCTGTTTGTTCACTAAGCCCGAAGTCTATGAATACGACTTTGCCTTGGGGCGTTAGGATCATGTTCGACGTAGTGAGATCGCCGTGAACTATCCCGCTTCCGTGAAGCTGTCCTATCAATTCTCCAATGTGGCGGCATAGGCTCCTAGTCTCCTCCAGCGGTAGATCGCTAAGAACTTGCTTGACCTGTTTCCCCTCGACAAACTCCATTATGATCGTTGCTTCAGCAGTGTCTACCATGAATATGACTGGCGTGGGCACCCCCGCTTCCTTGGCGCTGTGCATGATCTGAGGCTCATGTCTAGTTCTGTAGGCTTGGATCTCCCTGTCAAGTTCGGGAATCCGGTATCTCTTCGACAGCCGTTTCTTGAGGATCACTTTCCGGTTATGCTGCTCTTCCAGAAGAAGGTTGGCTTCAGCACCTTTCTTAATCAGCATCGCCTTCTTCCACCCATAGAGCTTCAACCTCGTCAAGACGCCACTTCAGCCTAACGAAACTTTTTTCAACAGGGATGGTCATGCCCTCCTTGTAGTGGAGGATTCCTGTCCAAGCGATCATGGCCCCATTGTCCATTGAGAATTCTTTAGGGACAACACAGAACTTGGCGCCCTGATCCTCCGCCATGACTTTAAGCATAGATTGAAGCCTCTGGTTAGCCGCTACACCCCCGGTCAACAGAACCTCAGGCTTCTCCGTGTGCGCCAAAGCTCGTTCAGTCACTTCCGTGAGCATCGAGAAAACGTACTCCTGCAGGCTAAAACAGAGGTCTTCCAGACGGTGATGGCCATCGCGAACATGCTGGATCGCTGCAGTCAGGAGACCACTGAAGGAGAGATTCATGCCTTTCACGACATAAGGAAGATGGATCAGGTTCCGGCCTTCACTTGCCAGTTCCATGACCTTCGCAGCTGCGGGAACCCCTTCCTCCGGACGCAACCCCGCCTCTCTGGCGAATACATCTATGCAGTTTCCGACAGCTATGTCAAGCGTTTCGCCGAAAACGCGGTACCGTCCGGCCTCGAAGGCCGTCACGATCGTGCTTCCCCCGGAGACGAATAACGTGACTGGGTCTCGCGCGGCCGTCGTCAGCTTGCCAATCTCTATGTGAGCGACAAGATGGTTAACCCCAACCAGAGGGATGTTCAGGTAGGAGGCGAGGGCTCTTGCAGCCGTGGCACCAGTTCTGAGACAAGGCCCCATTCCAGGCCCCTGCGAAAAGGCGATGACCGCGAGGTCTCCGGGTTTCAAAGATGCTTCTCTTAGGGCTTCAGCCAAGACTTTTCCTGCGACCAATGCGTGACTGCGGGCTGCTTCTCGTGGATGTATGCCGCCTTCACTAGGCACGTAGGAACTGGCGACATTGGCTAGGACTTTGCCTTCGAACGACATGATCCCGACGGCGAAATCGTCAGCTGTACTCTCGATCCCCAGACAGTAGCCCTTCTCCATGCATTCAGTTATGAATCGGAAGGCTCTTAAGCGTATAGGCAAGGCAAATGCGGCGAATCTCTGGGCCCCTTCGGCTTGGTCGTCTATATCTTTTTATGTCATTGTTTCCATATATTATGATGCTGAAAGGGAAGCCTAGAGGAAAACTCGATGCCCAAGCAGAACGATCTGGAGCAGAAGGCACTACAACTGATAATGAACACTGGAGACAAGGGTCTCCTTCAGTCCGAGCTATGGAGGAAGATGAAGGCAAGCAGCAGAGAGGGATCCCGAATATCGCTGAAGCTGGAAAAAAAGGGCCTAGTCCTCCGCGACCGCGAGCTTTCCGAAGGCAGATGGACTTACAGGCTCTACTCAAAAAGGCAACCTGTCTCTATAGACTCCATACTAGCCTGCCCGTGCCTGACATGTGGGGAAAATGTGAGATGCGGGCCTGGCAGCAAGTCATCGCCTAACGAATGCGACCAGCTGACACAATGGATACTCCATTCCAGTGGCGGCGAATCAGGTCTTTCCGGTGACTGCTAGTTGCCTAAAGCCTGGGTGAGAGAGCACAGAAAAGACTTTTACTACAAAGAAGCAAAAAAGGAAGAATACAGGTCGCGCGCTTCTTTCAAGTTGCTACAGGCCGTGAGAAAACATGGCTTTATGGACCTGGGAGATGTGGTTGTGGATCTCGGTGCAGCTCCGGGGGGCTGGCTGCAGATTGCGGGGGAGATTGTCGGTGAGAAAGGTTTGGTGCTGGGGGTGGATATCAAGGAAGTTGAGCCCATAGGCTACCCGAATGTATCCGCAATTGTGGGGGACATAAGGGACCTAGAAACAGCCCATCGGATCAAAGCCATCTTGCCACGCCCTGCTGACGTGGTCATATCCGATGTTTCGCCCAATGTCTCCGGGATCTGGGAGGTTGACCACGCACGCCAGGTGGAACTGGCTGAGTGCTCGTTGCGGATCGCTGCCTCTGTCTTAAGAGTCAATGGTAATTTCTTTGTGAAGGTTTTTCAAGGCGAAATGCTCCACCAGTACCTGAACCTTGTGGGAAAGCATTTCTCTTACGTGAAGCTCGTCAAACCAAAAGCGAGCAGGAAAGAGAGCGCCGAAATCTATGTTCTTGGATTGGGCTTCAAAGGCCCAAGGTGAAGTCGTCCTCTTCTTTCAGTTCACTTCCGGTTCACAGCGACCTTGATGATCGTCTCAACAACTGTCTGCAGACCATTCAAGCCCGAAATCTCTTTCTGGACTTCCTGAATTCTTCTCGTGCAAACCTCGTCGGAAAGCATCGTTCTGACCGTGTTGACCAGCGATACCCTACTCACATCATTCTGCTCCAGCACCTCAGCTATGCCTAGGTCTTTGACTCTGTACGCATTGTTCAGCTGTTCGGTGTGGCTTGGCGTAGGTATGAGAACCATGGGTTTCCCGTAGCTGATGCTCTGGGTTAAGGTTCCATGTCCAGCTCTTGCCACCACCAAGTCGCAGGCCTTAAGGTATTCGAACCTCTTCGGGATCCAATTGTAGATAGCGACATTGTCTTTGCGAATCATCTTCTCAGCACCGTCTAGGTACCCTAGAGACATGACAACTTGGTAGTCCTTCGGGAAATCCATGACGATCTGGCGCAAAACCTCAGTAATGTAGGCCCGTTCTTCATTCGGACCGCTGATGGGCAGGAAGATGAACGGGGAGTCCTCGTCTAGTCCTAGGTCCCTTCTCAGTTCCTTCTTGCTGGGCAGTTCTTCCGGATGAACAGGCAGTATGGGCCCCACAAGCTGTGCGCGTTTCTGATACGACTTGGGTATCCTCAGGTTTCCAGCTGACAGCGTGTAAGGGGGAGGGAAATCGGGGATCATAAGATGGGCTGCTCCGCTTGTCCACAGTTTGCCAATCATAGCCAAAGCGCCTGTGTCAACAAGCTTGGCCAGCCTTAGAAGCCTGGATCTTCTTGGTATTATTATCTGGAACTGGTTGAGGATGCAGATGTCAGGGACTTTCAGCATCTTTGCTGCCAGTAATGGCGATACGCGCGAATCAGAGACGACCACATCGGGTCTGAAGGCTCTTATGAACTCGATCTCAGCCTCCACCTGCTTCGCCAACGTAAATGAAGCTAAGAATGGACCCGGGTTAGCGACTGTCTGTCTGAAATCCACAGTTCCGTCAGGTCTAACCATGAAACCTACTGACGGAGCTTCAAAAAGTGGGTATCCTGCACGCTCCACATATTTTACAGCATCTCTATAGGTTGAGAACAGTACGTCTGCCCCTTTTTCCACAAGTCTCTCGGCTATCGGTATGCATCTCCCCACGTGCCCTAGCCCAATGCCACACACGCCAAAGTAGACCTTCAAGCCTTGAGCCCCTTCGAACCCTATGCTTGGCACCTTCAGGATTCGGAATCGAACAGTAGCTGCTAAGACCTTAAGATGGCTTAAGGGTTCTTAACTGTTTTGGGTAGATCAACTTAGGCTATACTGAGAATGCCTTTCTTCCTACGACCGTCGCAATGTAGCCTCACACCGGAAGGTATCTTCTCCTATATTCTTTGGCTTGCTCTATGATTTTCTCAAGGTTTTCCTTACCTTTGTCTAGCGTATCCTCAACAAAGACTGCGGTCGGAATCCAGTATCGCGAATCGGGCACCAGAGAGAATTTGGCGTAGCCTCCCTCAAAGACCCCCGTACTTCCTCGCCCAGCGTCTCCCCAAGAATTGTGGGCAAAGCATCTGCAGTACTTGCCAAGCAATTCAGGGTAACGCTTTGGCATTCCTGGATGCACTAGAGGCGTGACGGCTCCTAGAGCATCATACCATCCCTCTCCGGATATAAGCAGGTTCGGACAGCGGGCTTTGAGTTCATCTCGCAGTTCAAGTAGCCCTTCATAGACCGGGAAAGCCGGATCGTTAGTCCAGACTTGATCAGTATCAAGGAAGATCGAGTCTATGTTGAACTTTTCGACCATCTGCGTCACCTGTTCGACAAGCCTGCCTCGCCAACTAGGACAGCCAGGGCTTAGCCAAGCCTGCCAAGCGTGGTCGTATGCCCTAGAAGTATCCCAGTCAGGCTTGTTGCCTTGGAAGACGAAACCGCCCGCTGAGCGAAGCCAAGCGTTGTGCCCCCATTGCTCAAAACTCTCCAGATTCGTATTTGCGCAGTTGGCCCCAATCATGAGCTGAATCCTGCTGCCCAATTGTTTCGTGCCTTCTGCAAATCTTCTAAACCCCTCTTCCCCTCCCATCCGATGGTCTGGCCTGTACTCGCCATACTGCCAGTAGTATCTGCCTTCCCATCCGGCAACGTGAACTAGGATTCGGTTCGCTTCGAAGCGATCGGCTAGCCAGTTGATAATCTTCAGCATGTCTTCATAATCATTGAAGATATAGCCTGTCCAATGCTGCCCATGAATATAGGCAACCAAAGCGATTTCTCTAGCCCATTGCGGCACATCTGCCCTTTGTTCCCATGGTTTCAGCCCAAAAGCCTTCTCTAGATGCTCTACATGGTTCGCCATAATCTTGTCAGGATCATCGGTTGAGCCGATGACCCAAGGAGCACTCTCGATAACTCTAGACATTTTGGGTGCCAGCTCCTCATAGATCAGCTCCACTGTTAGCCCCTCCGTTTTCGGGTACAGAGACGGGTAAACTGCAATGCGTTTCGCGCGAACCCTGTTGTCCAGAGACCTGAAATAGATGAATCTGTCTGGGCCGGTTTTCAGGAATAGGATTGGCGTAACAAGGTCGCACCAAGCATCGGGGTAATGGAATACTCGACCCTCACTTGGGATTTCCTGTTCCTCTTCCCAAACAGAGAAGACCTTATCTGCAAAAATACCTGAAAACAGGATTTTTGCGCACCTTATCTTCTTTGTGTGTTCCGCCTTCGCCGTCATCCTTACGGCGCCGTCGCTTTCCTCTACTATAAGGGCAGCTTTGCCCTCCGCAGTTTCCTGTCCTCCTGCCCAGGTCAGTCTTTCTGCTGAGAACACGCTTCTACTTCCTTCTTTCTGATGTGTAACCGTCTGTGGATCAATGCCGTAAACGTTTTCAAAGGTGTGGATCTGGAGGCTGACTTCGAAACTTCCCACTTTGAAGACAGCATTCTGGAAGTCGTAACTCAGCTGTTGCATCCTCTCTTTCTCACCTTGATAGATCTTTCGATGCTCAAGGAAATATAACTTTGCCGCGGAAGCTTGGTACGGTAACTTCGCGCCTGCAGATCCGCTGGAAAGGACTGTGGCTTGGGAACCAGAAAAACCATCCTAAGCCCTTTTCACCCTTATCTAGCTTCGTGGATAAGGGTCGGGCATTTGGAAGCTAGGGAAGCCCCTCAAACAGGAAACTGAGCAGAGACACCACGACATAGTACGTGATCAGAAGGGCTACTGCTACAAGCAAGTTTCTTTTCCACTTCGCGGGGTTCCATGCAATCCCGAAAGTAAGACCTATGATAAAACCGGTAACATGTCCTAAGTAGCCTACGTTTCCGCCGCCCCCAGTCAGGACTGCTGCCACGTTATAGACAAAGTGGAGGAGCGCCACCAAGCCAAGTGGCATGAGCAAGACCCAAGACAACTTGAGTGGCCTAATGAGCATTGCGACGGCTGCCAAGGTGAATATTGCAGCTGATGCTCCCAACATAACAGTGCTGGGTTCGCACACGAACATACTCAAAACAAATGACAAAACGCCGCCAGTAAGAAAGGCGGCTAGAACCTTGGCTACTTCAATCTCTTCCTCCAAAGTAGCTCCAAAGGCATAGAGGAAAACCATGTTGGCTAAGAGGTACAGAAGGTCACGTGTATGAACAGAGCGGTGATGACAACCCAGAACCGTCCTTGAAGAAAGGAGTTGGCGCTGAAAAGTAGGAGATTAGTCAGCAAGTCTGCCTCAGCGTGTGAGAAAGCTAGGGTCCAGTAAATCAGCGTCGAGACTATGCATAAAATAGTGAGCTTTACAGTCGCTTTCAAGTGAACTTACACCTGAGCCTTGACTGCCTCCGGTCTTCCTCACAGACTTGATCCACAGCAAAGCAGCGGTTGAGTTCTTTCTGCATAGGTCGTAGGTTCGGTCTCTTTGACCGTTCCGTCCTCTACGTCTAGGATGTAAATCGTGTGAATGCGGGCGTTCCTTATCTCCTCCATGCTGACCGGAGGACTGCTATAGTAAAGGTCGCATAGAGCTTTGATATCTCTTATCTCTTTCCTTTGGCGATCACGCGGAGGCTTGATCAAAGCTGGGGGGATATGCATGGCATAGTGGGGCGGAACCGCCAATCCGAATTTCTCAGCGTAGCCGCTGTAACGGGTTATCTTACTTGCTATCCTCGCTTGGATATAGGTTGATGGGTCCAACGCGTGTTCGGGAGGCACGAAACTGGTCTCCACCTCGACTATGAAGCTTCCGAGTCCCTTCGTAGCGTAGATATCGCAGGACAAGCTGTCCAGAGTTCGCTCCAAATCAACGTTATAGCCGGCTAGAACAAGGTATTTGGCACAGACAAGTTCCATAACGGAATGGTTAATCTTGACCAAATTGCTTCGGTGGAGAGAGACAAGTCGATCTTTCAGCCTCATGATCTCTTTCGATACGCGTTCATCCTCATTTTGAGATAGCTTCTGTGCCAAAGAGTCTAGGTCTCTCTCGAATCTTTCCACGGTGGCCTGTTTCACCCTATACAGAATGTTAGACGCTTCCATTTAAAATTTTGTGTAATGGCAACGGAGACTGAGCCGAAACTCGCGCCTGACGCCAGACCTGAGCCTAGGAGCCACCGGATCTAGCCAGCCCTTCCGATCCCCGGGTATGGGTCAATTGCGACCCCCTCTCTCATAATTGACAGCCTAGAAGAGGACACCAGCACAGCAGAGACGGATTTGGGAATCAGAGGAAACCAGACTTCCATTTTTCACCTTGTTTTAGCTGGGAATATGATTCACTTCATTTTTCTGTGCAAAAGTCTTATATTCCGCAACGCCGCAACTCATTACCCCAAGCTGGGAAGCAGGCTTCAAGTATTGCATTGAAGCGAAGAGCGGACCGGTTGAAACGGCTGAAGACTGGTCTGCGACAAAGACTTCGCCTCGATGGGTTGGCCAATACTTTAAGCGCAACGCGGCGAGGCATTGAACCCGCCAGACGAAACAGCTGAAGACTGGCGTGTGCCGAAGACAAAGCCTTGTCGGGCTGGGCGCGCGCTGGAGGCTTAGACCCAGCTTGGACTTCTCAGAGAGAAATTCGCGTAGTGTCCGTTTGTTTTTTGCCAGGATTCACTACATTCATGCCTGTATGGTCTTCAACTGGCCTCTGTACATCTCAGTTATCTCATTCACTGATGTGGCGTCTTCCGCCGATTTGTCCAGCCTATAGTTCCCCGTGAACCTTGGAAACCTTATGGCTAGGCCGCTTCTCTTCCTTATGGCGTCCATCGCACATGTGTGGATTGGACTGAGCGTGATCTCAGCTCCGATGATCTCTAGGACTACTTTGGGCTCGAACCATACATCCGCCTCCAAGTTAGACTCAACCCTAGGATGTTGATGGCCAATTCTGTGCGGCTCCACCATCTTGGGGATTTTTTCAAGGTCTTCGTCTGTGAACCCTGATCCGCATTTGCAGACGGTTTCGAAAATGTCATCATCCGGATTGTAAGCTGCGAGGAGGAGCGCGCCGTATGTTCCTGCTCTTTTTCCTCTTCCATGGAAGGCTCCTACAACGACCAAGTCAACGGTGTCCCTCATCTCGCTTTTGTAGTCTCGTTTGTATTTGATCCATAGCCACCCCCTCGCTCCGGCTTGGTAGATCGAACCATCGCTTGTGGACTTGCATACCAATCCTTCGCATCCATTCTCTATGGCCTCTTCGAAGAATCTCTCCAGCTCCTCAGGATCATCTGTCAGTATGGATTTTGCCGTACGTACCCTTTCGCTTGCCTTTGCTAGGCCCTCTAGAGTTTTGTGGCGAGCGGGATAGTTCTCTAGAGTCATGTCCCTTCCATCAATGTAGAGAACGTCGAACAGAAGCAACGAAACAGGGTATTCCTTTATCGCCTGTTGGATTCCGTATTTCCGTCTCCTGTGCATAAGTTCCTGAAAAGGCTTCATCTCGCCAGTGTCCAAATCTATCGCCACGCACTCGGCTTCTACTATAGTCTTTTCAGGCACTATGTCCTCTCTAACCAGTTCAACCGCGTCTGGGTACTGGTCGGTTATGTTTTCAAGTCTTCTTGAGAAAAGAGACACTTGGCCCGTGTCTTTGTGGATTTGTATTCTCTCGCCGTCATACTTGTATTCAGCTATGCATTCTCCACCAAGCTTTTCCAGAATCTCCTTAGGGGAGCCTAATCTTTCAGCCATCATCGGTCTGATAGGCTTTCCGAGCGAGACTTTGAAATCCTTCAGACTTTCCATGCCGGCCTCAACGACTACCTCTGCAACTTTGCCTAGATCGGAAGAGACGTTGTAGGCTCTCTCCAATAGGGGTCTTGAATCTTTGCCGCCGCCATAGGCTATGGCCAACGCGTCCAGTACAGTCATGTCAGCTATTCCAAGCCGGAGCTTGCTAGTGACGGTTCTGATGATGTACTTAGCCTCTTTCGGCTTAGCGTCGGTAAGAAGACCGGCCAGGAGGTTTGTCTTCTGTTCCATCGATCCTGAGCCGGATGCCTTTGCCATCTTGTCAAGAGTCTGGTAGACCCTCTCAACTGTGAGGGGCTTTGTAAAGAACGTAGCTTGGAGTCTTTTTTCTAGAAGTCTTTGGGCTGTCTCGCCTAGGTCTCCGGTCTTCTTCAGGTCTTCATCGATCTCTTTCTCGTTTCTACCCGTCGCCTTGGCGACTGCTCTTATGGCCAGTTTCTCTGCTATCCCTATCTCTATTCCCGTGAAGTCAGGGTAGAGTTTTCCTTGTGTGAGGTAGATTACTTTATCGATTAATGCTTTTGGCGTCTTTCTAAGGAAATCGACTAGATAATCAGTCATCTCCAACCTTTTCGTGGTGTCTTCGATCTTCTCGTAAGCGTCCGCAACCAATGAGTAGTCCAAGACATACCCCTATAACCTAAGAGCTTTGAGCGATATTAAAGCTAAGCGTTCCGTCTCTTAAAGAGCAACTATGACCAGACTTCGTGGTTGGGATACCGAACCCGTGGAGGCTAGAATCTTACACGCGATCCGCATCTGGGACAATAGGCAGCATCTAACGGAAACCTCTGGCCGCATCTGAAGCAGAAACTAGGCTGAGGAGTACGCCGGTTCAGCTCAGGCGGAGGGATCGGTGGCGCAATCAAAACCCTTGGCTGAAGAGGTTGTGTTAGTCTGACAGCTTCCTCTCTGATGCGCATCGAATAGTAGAGATAGGTAAGCGCGATGGGGTGCAATGGTTGGGCAAGAGATGTGAAAACACTTATGAGGAACCATCTCACGGCAGCCGTCTGTACTCCAAAGGAACCTAGGAAAACATCTTCAATGGCCCCCCAGAGGATGTCTCCTGCTATATATGTTAGGGCAGTGATGAGAAAGACTGAGAGGAGAGCTACGAAGGTCTTTCCCCATCTCCCAGCCGTCAATCTTCTGCTTCTGCGAAGGCTTTGAACAACCCCCAATCGTTCTACCATGACTACTTGCACTGCGAGACTGAACATAACTGCTACAATGACCCCCGGTACAACGAAAAGAGTGAGACCCAGTATCATCAGGACCCCCGTTATGAACCCAATCGCCAAAAGCGACGGAGAGTCAGAAATGGCAAAACGGAACGCTTTCCTGAGTTCCACCCGTCTTCCCTCCAGCATATCTGAGGAGCATTTGATAGCAATCCCATTGGACAAGGTGCTCAGAACCCAGTTTGCCAACACGGACAGAGCGACCAGCGGGATTGCGACGACTAGATAGTCGATCAGCCATAGGAAGAACTCCTCTGTCAGGTCCTGCGGGAAAACGAAGTTCGGCATCAACCAGCCTGTGAATTGGCTAATGGCGCCGTTCGCAAAGTTCGTGAGCAGGAAGGGAATCAGGAAACATTCGAACCTGGCTAGGTAGAGATTGAGGGCGCTGCTCAGTATCTCTGCGACTGAAAGCTCGCGATGATGGACCTGAGAGGCCATAGAGCTGCTCCATCCCTGACCTGGAGACTGACATACATCCTACTAGATCGGTACCATTTATACTTAATCAGCCCGTCCCCTCAGAAAAACCCGACTTCTGAGCCAGCCCAAAAAGCTTTATAGGTTTTCCTAGTTACACAGTTCCGTGGCTACAGTCGCATTGTACTGAATGGTGGAGGGTTGATTATTGGATGGGTGTTGACTTAGGAGACCTAGTGCCCAAAACAACCGTGGATTTGAGGAATCTCGGCGGAAAGAAGGTGGCCATCGACGCATACAATGCCCTATACCAGTTTCTCGCAATCATAAGGCAACCTGATGGAACGCCTCTCAGAGACCGCACTGGAAAAATAACGAGTCATCTGAGCGGGCTTTTCTACAGAACATGCAATCTGTTGGAGTTAGGGATCAAGGTCATCTATGTCTTCGACGGAGTCCCCCCAACACTCAAAGAGGCGGAGATCAAAAGAAGGTCAAAGGTCAAAGAAGAAGCGTTGGCAAAATATGAAAAAGCCTTGAGCGAAGGTAAGACCGAAGAAGCTCGGATGTACGCTCAGATGACATCCCGCCTTAAAGACTACATGGCTGACGACTCAAAACGGCTACTAGGCTATATGGGCGTTCCATGGGTTCAGGCACCATCGGAAGGCGAGGCTCAAGCAGCACACATCGTGATAAAAGGCGAAGCAGACTATTGTGCCAGCCAAGACTTTGACAGCCTCCTGTTCGGAGCACCATTCTTGCTGAGAAACCTGACGATCTCCGGTAGAAGAAAGCTGCCAAGGAAAAAAGTCTATGTCGAGGTTATCCCAGAAATCGTTGAACTGCGCAAAGTTCTAGCCGAATTAGGCATTACGCATGAACAGCTAATAGACATCGGGATAGCAATAGGCACAGACTTCAACCCTGATGGCGCGAAGGGGATAGGACCCAAAACAGCGCTCAAGTTGATCAAAACCCATGGGAACGTCGAAAAGGCTCTTCCTGCGTTGAAGGGAGCCGAGTTCCCAGTTCACCCCAGACAGATAAGAGAAATCTTTCTCCACCCCAAGGTTACGGACGGTTACAGAATCGAGTGGCGCGAACCCGACGTCGACGGCGTCGTGGGCTTTCTCTGCGGCGAGAGAGACTTCTCTGAAGACCGTGTGCGAAAAGCCCTTGAGAAGACAATTGAAGGTTCGAAGAAAGCAAAGGAAAAAACTACGCTAGAAGCCTGGTTCTAGCAAAGGGAATCCACAAGCAAAGTATGAAAGGCTCTCCCTTGAGCAAATCACCGCCAATGCTGACAAGAACCCGAGAAGATATCTCTTGCTGCTGGCTCTTGCCAAAACTTATTAGTCAAACGTGGACTATTAGATAGGGCACTAATCGGCTCAAGCCTTCGGTAGAAAAATGGGATAATGGCAAGAAGGCCTGGACTATGGCTGATCTTCGCGGGAATGAACGAAAGACGTTGCAGGCGCTTGAGAATGCTGGAGGACGCATGTCTATTCCTGACATTGTCAAGGCAACTGGTCTGGCTCACGCTGCGGTTATGCGTGCCGCCCTCTCGCTCGAGACAAGAATACTAGCAGAGGTTCTTGAGAAGAAGTCTGAGAAGGCCTCGCTCAGCGAGGAGGGAAAGAGGTATGCCGATAGAGGGCTCCCTGAGAGACATCTGGTTAATGCGCTTAAGGGTATGGGTGGTGAGGGATATGTCGGAGCGGCTCTTGAAGCTGCCTCCCTAGAGAAGAGCCTTTCAGTGATCGCTCTGGGGTGGCTGAGCCGAAAGGGATGGGCGAAGATAGGCAGGAAGGATCAGATGGTAACCTTGCTGAAGGATCCGCCTAAGGGAGGGGACGAGAAGCTCTTAGCACTGCTGAAGGAAAAAGGAACCGTAACCATCGGCGATCTGGAGAAGGAACTCCGTCAAACCGTTTACGTACTGAAAAGAAGGAACCTCGTCGAGATACAAGAGGAGACCTCAAGGGAACTACGGCTGACAGAAGAGGGATGGAACCTAGCAAAGAAGGGCGCGGAGGTCCGTGAGGAAGTCAGCCAGCTGACACCAGCACTTATCGCGACTGGCAGATGGCGCGAAGCCAATCTGATGAAGTACAATATCAAAGCACCTGTGGCCCATGTCTGGCCGGGCAAGAAGCATCCCTATCTGAGGTTTTTGGACGATTTGAAGAGGAAGCTTGTCGCCCTCGGCTTCAGGGAGATGGTTGGACCGGCAGTTGAGCTTAGTTTCTTCAACTGTGACGGACTGTATATGCCTCAAGACCATCCGGCGCGAGATATACACGATATGTACTTCGTTAAGGAACCCGAATATGGCAGCTTAGACCGTTATAGCCAGTTCTTGGAAAGCGTGGGAAAGACGCATGAAAACGGTTGGAAGACAGGTTCGAAAGGCTGGAGCTACGCTTTCTCTGCGCTTGAGGCTGCCCGCTTAATGCTTCGAAGCCAGACAACCTCGGTCAGTGCGAGAACACTGATAAGTAGCGAGCTAGAGATTCCGGGAAAATACTTCTCTATCGCCCGCTGTTACCGCCCCGATGTGGTTGATAAGACCCATCTCACAGAATTCAACCAGGTAGAGGGCATAGTTCTGGGAGAAGCCCTGACATTAAGAGACCTTTTGGGCGTCCTAGGAAGGTTCGCTGTAGATGTCGCAGGCGCGGACAAAGTGAGATACAGGCCTGACTATTTTCCTTTCACTGAACCCAGCGTCGAGCTGGTAGCCTACAAGGAAAGCTACGGATGGCTCGAATTTGGCGGGTCAGGAATCTTTCGTCCAGAAGTCACCTTACCGCTGGGCATCAAAGTCCCAGTACTAGCCTGGGGCCTAGGCGCCGACCGGTTGTTCATGATGAAAACAGGAATCGACGACATGCGATATCTTTTCGGCCATGACCTAGAATGGATGAGGCGCATGGAGTTGGTCTAGATGCCGACGGTTGAGGTTGAACTTGAGGATCTTGAATCTCTTCTAGGCATGGAACTGCCCAGAGACGAGGGAGAACTTAGCGACATCTTTGCCTACCTGAAAGGCGAAGTCTCGCATGACGACGGCCGCGAGGTTCACATCGAACTGAAGGACAGCAACCGTGCCGACATATGGGGGGTGGAAGGACTTGCACGGGCTCTACGCGGAATTTTGAACTTGGAAAAGGGACTGAAGGACTACCACATCGCTGACAGGTCCGGCGTCAAGGTACATGTGAATCCAAGGCTCAAAGGCATACGCCCCTTCATTGGATGCGCAGTCGTGAAGGGCGTCAGACTGACAGACGCCGCGATCCGTCAAGCAATGCGGTTTCAAGACAAGCTGGACCAGACATATGGGAGGAACCGACGGAAAACGTCAATAGGACTGTACGATTTCAGCCTTATCGCTCCGCCTCTCCGTTACAGTGTGGCAAAGCCGAGGGAAGTCAGCTTTGTCCCACTTGAGTTTGAGGAGGAGATGACGCTTGAAGAGATCCTAGAGAGGCATCCGAAAGGGATGGAGTACGGTGGCATTGTCCGCAGCTTTCCTGTCTGGCCGATATTGATGGATTCTGAAGACAAAGTACTCTCGTTTCCGCCAATCATCAACTCGAACGATCTAGGAAGAGTCACGGAGCGAACCGAAGATGTTCTCATCGAAGTCACGGGAACATCTTACGAGACCGTACTTGACACGTTGACGAATATCACTCTCGCCGTAGCCGACCGAGGAGGAAACATCCACTCAGCGGAAATCCAGTATCCATACAAGGATCTGCACGAATCAGTGACTCCCGATTTGGAGGTTGAAACATTGAAGATAAACCTTGGCTACGCCCGGAAGATCCTCGGCATGGACTTGAAACCGTCAGAGATTAAGAATCTTCTTGAGAAAGCCCGTTACGGAGTAGCCGGAGCAACCAAGTCCCATATAACTGTGAAAGTGCCTTGCTACCGCGTGGACATTCTGCACCCGATCGACGTAGTTGAAGACATAGCCATAGCCTATGACTACAACAAGATTGAGCCAAGATGGCCGCAGCTGCTGACGTTCGGCGGTTTGTCTCCGGAGACTGAGTTCCGTGATACTGCTAGAGAAATCGTGGTCGGCTTAGGCTACCAGGAGATACTGTCTTACACTATGACCAATTCAGAAGCCTTGTTCACCATGATGAACCTTCAGCCCCAAAGGGTTGTTGAGATAGCTAACCCAAAGCTTGTCTCGATGACGTGCTTGAGGAACTGGCTGCTTCCAAGCCTTATGGAGTTCCTGAGCCACAATGCGCATGTAGAGTATCCTCAGAGAATCTTCGAGGTAGGGTATTGTGCCACACATGATGAGGAGAAAGAGAGCAAAACGAGGGAATTTGAGGAGCTCGCCTGCGTAACGACACATTCGAACTCGAATTTCACAGAGGCTAAATCTGTGCTGGATGCCTTTCTGACCAACCTCGGAATACGCTACGAGCTAGAAGACGTGGACCATGGAAGCTTCATCAGGGGAAGAGTGGGCAGCATACTTGTGGGAGACAACAACGTAGGCCTGATAGGAGAACTCCATCCCCAAGTACTGAGAAACTGGAAACTGGAAAACCCGGCAACCGCTTTTGAAGTGACTCTCGACAAGCTTCGATGACACCTTCAGGTAGACCGTTTGAGCCAACATCTGACGTAGTTCAACCTGCAATCCGACTCAAGCCGTTCTCAGGCCTAGATGCTTCCAGAGTGGATGGGTACCGCTTTAGAACTCCCCTACAGTGCCGTGTTCCTTGGCGTACCTTATTGACCTCGAATAGACGAAGACACCTATGGATAGAATGATCAGCGCAGTGATCAGCAACGGATAGAGGCTTTCCCAAAGGGATGCGATAGACTCACTCTTCAGCATCGCCCTTCGCAGCATTTCCAAGATATGGGTCTGAGGCATAAACATCGACAGCATCTGGAGCGAAGGCGGTAGGAGCTGATAAGGGAACCAAACTCCTGAAAGTAGGCCTCCTAGCATAGTGAAGAACCATGTGACAGGGTCCCATCGCTTCGTTATGATCTGAACTCCGGCGCTGATCATCCCGAAACCCCACATCACAGCGGCTCCTAGAATGATTGTCACAATGGTTGAGACGAAGTCCACGGCGTAGGTGACACCGAACGACGAGGCTATCGAAAGATACAATGTGAACTCCAAGAGCCCGATGATGTAACGAAAACACACGGAGCCCAAGATCACCTCGTAAAGGGACGTTGGAAGCGTAAGATTCCATTCGAGATTCCACGGGTTTATGGCTATCCGCGGGGCATCCAAAGATGCATATATGAGATAGTTGAAGGACATTCCCACTAAGAGGAAGGAAAGAAACGAGCCGTACTGAGCTATCTGCTCCCCTCTTTGGAGGGCCACGTTAGTGCCTAAAAAGGCGTAGGTGACGGCTCCAACGAGGGTGTTTATGATCCAGAATGAAATCTCGAACTTGTAGCTTACCCAATCGTGGAAATCGATGATAAGATAGCCCAGTATCCTCTTAGGATTCAAGTTCTCCACCCCTCAAAATCCTTGCTATGCTCTCTTCTAGCGAATCTTCCTTCTGAGTCAACCCTGTTACAGTGTATCCTCTGTCCATTACAGTGCCGATGATCTGGTTCAAGGCATCAAGCCTGTCCTTTCTAATGTGAATTTCGAGTCTTACAGGATTTATCAGTTTGGCCTCTTCTACTCCTTCAATGCTGATGATTTCCTGCGATAGCTTGCCGAAGCCCCCAGCAGAATCGTCAGCTACCTCCAGCGTGTACGGTACAGACTCAAGCGATCTGAAAAGAGACTTCAACTCGCCAACAGTCCCAACTCTCACTATCCTACCTTTGTTGATGATTGCCACTCGATCGCAGGTTTCTTCAACCAAGTGCATGTCGTGAGTGCTGAGGAAGATCGTTCTACTGGACTTGCCAAACTTCCCCTTGATGAGCTCCTTCAGTCGGAGAACGAAGAGAATGTCGAGGCTTCTTTGGGGTTCATCCAAAAAGATCACTTGGGAGTCGGGAATGAGGGCTCTCGCAAGTGCCACTTTCTGTTTCATGCCCTTGGAGAGTTTCTGAAACCACTTATGGGCGTCATCGCCGCCTAACTCTACCATCTTCAAGACTTCTTCTACGCGTTTCTTAGGGTCGTCTTCCAGGTACTCTCTAGCATAGAACAGAAGATTGGTCCAGGCGCTGAGCCGCCAGCCGAAGCCTCTGTCTGACTCCTCGTACAAGACGCCAATCCTCGCCCTTACCTTCAGGCTGTCGGTTACAACGTTGCAGCGGTCCACGTAAGCCTTCCCCGAATCGGGCATAAGAATCGTGGTGAGAATTTTGATCATAGTGGTCTTGCCAGCGCCGTTTGGACCAAGAAGACCGAAGATTTCGCCGTTTCTAACCTCTAGGGACACCTTGTCTAGAGCGGTAACCTTCTCGCCTGCTATCCCCCGGAGCCTGAGTATATTAACTAGCTTTTTTCTGAAGTCCACCTTCTCGTATAGCTTCGAAACTGCCTCAAGCTCAATCGTGTTCTCAGTCATTGCCCGGATAGCCACCGCCTGTCAATCCTCGTACTTCGTGGAGACCTAATCCTAGGGAAACGAGCGATTGGATCGAACAGCCTCTGGTTTGCTCTCACACTGTTCGAGGACAAGGATGCCACCGTGAAAACCGCTTGGCGGTGTTCATCGAAATGCAAAGGCACGTCTCAGGGAAGCCGCTCACTCGGTTCCGGTATGCCTTCGGACTTCACGAACCATCATGAACACCTAAGAAACTCTAGCTTCGCAAAACCCATATAAGTGTTATGTCGCGCAGGATCAGGCTACCGCATGCTGTTGAGGTTTCTTCTTTTGGCGATAGGTTTATCTGAAAAATCGTCATCTCATATACCGGCGATGAGATGAGCTCTTGGAATCCCGCCGGAACCCCGAAAAGGGGCCCGCCTAGACGGACTCAACCGAGGTGGGTGATGCTTTACTCATCTATGAAGAAGGGTTTACCCAGATGCGGGACAAGGCGGGCGTGGGCGCCTGAAAATCCGCGTGAGAGAGAGCTTAGCTGAGAAGAGCGGACCCGCTCGGCTATGATGCTGAGTGTTAGTTGCGCGGAACACAGGGGCGTCCACGACACAAATTTCCGAGCCTAGGGAACAGTAAGAAAGATCACCCTAGCAGAGATTCCGCCGATAGTCAGGTCGCGTGCAACCAAGGTTGAAGCGGAAGGTGAGCCGCCTTACTACGCTCCGGTCTTCTCCTCTTTCTTGTAGAACCCCGTCCACTTGAGCTTGCGTGGATCGCGACCGAGCCTCAAAGCGTTTTTCCTGCACTTGCTTGAACAGAACCACAGGGTTGACCCGTCGTTTCTGACGTACATCATCCCTGTTCCGGGGGGAAACTCGTGTCCACAGAAGGTGCATCGTTTGGGTTTGGGCATCTTTGTTCTATCTCCGCCATCCAATCATTGTCTAGGTGGATGCTTGAAGGCTTAGCGCTGCCCTGTCACCTTATTCTTCTCGCTTCCCTCTCAGTCTCCCTCAGCATGAGCACATCGTCCAGACGAACAGGTCCCTTAACATTCCTAGTGATTATGCGTCCCTTGTCAGGACCTTCGAGGACTCGAACTCTAACCACTCTAACTTCACCCGTCGCGCCGGTTCGCCCAACTATCTGGATAACCTGCGCCGGAGTCAGAGCCTCTTGACCTTCCCTCTGGCTCATGCGCCAAATCCTTCCTTGATCTTCTGAACGCGAGTAACTATCTCTTTGACCAGGTCTGAGGCTTCACCAGTTTCGACTATGCATGCTGCAGCAGACTGAACATCTATCCCTACCGCTGTGCCCAGTTTTGCCTTGCTGGGAACAAAAACGTACGGGATTTTCCTTTCCTCGCAGAGGATCGGCAGATGGGCGACAACTTCGGGGGGGTCAACGTCCTCCGATATGACGACAAGCTTCGCCTGTCCTCTCTCTACGGCTTTTGTTGTCTCGTTGGTGCCCTTCCTTATGTTGCCAGTTCGCGTTGCTATCTGTAACGCGTCGTAGGTAGCGTTGGCAACCTCGGTCGGAACCCCAAACTTAGCATAAAAAGGCTTCGACATTACTAGTCACCGAAACTTCATCAACATATGTCTCAGTTCGCATTTAACCCCTAACTAAAAAAGCACACCTCTATATATGTTACGGTGAATCTTCCAGCTCTGTTAGAGTCCTTCTCACACTCTCCCAGACACTGTCGCCCAAGCCGTCCATACACCCGGATTATTCGGATTCTGCCCGGGACATTGTCTCTCTGAACGATGACGAGCAAGAAGAGACTGAGAGGTGGGCAGAGCGAGACTTTGTGTGTCCAGAATGCCTTCAGTGCCAGCTAGTCGTCCACTTCAGATGAAGAGGAAGCATCAATCAATCTCTGCCAGAGGATGTCTCAACAGTCGCTGATGGTCAGAGAAAGAGGGAGCTGTGAAAGATATTCTTGGAAGCTAGACTGTTTCTACTCTTTTTACTTCGGGTATCCTGTTCTTCAGGTACCGTTCGACTCCCCATTGCAGGGTCATCTGGGACATTGGGCATCCAACACAGGCACCCTTCAGCCTGACCTTAACAACTCCTTCGAGGTCAACATCGACAAGCTCTATGTCTCCCCCGTCTGCCCTCAGGTGGGGCTGAATTTCCCTGATGGCTTTCTCAACTTCGGCTTTCATTTTCGAAAGCTCCTCATAACTATGTTATGAGAACCCATCCCCAAATATAAACCTTCTCCGAAGGCGAACCCGAACCAGAGTAGAACAAACCCGGAAAACAATAACACGCAAACTGTCTATCTGTGCGCGAGGAAAACTACTGTCTTCCGGGCGACCCTGTCGACTCGTACGAATCCAAAACGTTCAAACTGAACAACCTGATCAACAGATGCCCTTCGAAAAGCCTCCTCAACCAAGCCGTCTACCACTGACCCGTCAGGCATAACGACTTCACAATGGAGACCCCCTTCACCAGGTAGCCAATGGATCAACGGGGCATTCATCCGTCTTGCCTCTTCGTAGGGCTCGCTGTGGAATGTTGCCGAAATCCTGGTTTTCTCTGAGGCCTCGATCTGTATGTTGAAAAGCTCCATCAACCGTATCAAGGCGCCCTTACTAAACAGAGCCGCGTCTCTGCTCGAGACAGTGAGGTTGGCTTCACCTTTCCTCGAACCTACCTCCAGAATGCGGGTTCCCCGTTCAGGATGATCAGGGTGCAGCGATATCCTCGCCCTGTAGTCTTTTCGAACCCCTCTCACTGTTAGCTTCATCGGTTCCTGAACGAAGAAGAACCTATCAGCTATGGGGTCAATCAACTTCCGATTGTAGGCGTAAAGGTTATCCCAGCTAAGAGTTATGTCCACGGGTCTTGGACCTATGTCGACCATGAGCTGCCTTATGGCCTCAGGCCTTATTCCTCTTCGTCTAAGCGCCATGAAGGTTGCCAGCCTCGGATCGTCCCAACCTTGGTATGTTCCCTCCTGAACGCCGCGGAGAATCTTGGACTTGCTCAAAGAGGCTCCGACAATCTTGAGCCTACCGTAATGGATAGCTTCTGGGTATTCCCACCCCAGATAACCGTAAAGATATTCCTGTCTAACCTGATTGGTCAGGTGTTCTTTGCCGCGTATGATGTGGGTGACTCCGTTGAGATGGTCGTCAACGCCGTTGGCAAATGCGAACAGAGGCCAAACATAGTATTTAGACCCAACCCGAGGATGAGGATATCTCTTGGGGTCTATGATCCGAAAGGCGGGCCAATCTCGGACAGCCGGGTTCGGATGGTTCAAATCTGTCTTGATCCTCATAACGGCTTCGCCTTCGGCATATTCGCCTCGAAGCGTGGCTTCCCACCGCGCCAAATTATCCTTTGGTCGGAGACTTCTGCAAGCGCACGGTTCCTTCTGCATTGCTTTTTCCCGAAAATCCTCACGTCTACATGTGCAGACATAGGCATGTCCCTCGCTGAGAAGTCTCTCGGCATGGTCATAGTAGATCTCCATCCTTTCGCTTTGAATGTATTCAGCGTCCCATTTGCAGCCGAGCCACTCGAGATCGGTTTTTATTAGATCAAAGAACTTAAGCGATGATTTCTTCAGTCTCGGATCTGTGTCCTCAAACCGCAGAACGAAAAGGCCGTTGTACATCCTTGCATATTCGTGGCTGATGATGACGGCTCGAGCCGAGCCGAGGTGAAGAACACAGTCAGGATTAGGTGCAAAGCGCGTTACGATTTGCGCGTATTCTTCGACTTTAGGTAGAGGCGGCAGAACTTTCTTCACCTCAACCCTTTCCTTTTCTCTCACAAGTATTTCAGGCCATGACCTCTTCACAGTTTCGATTTGTTCGTCCAACGAGAGACTGTTGATCTCTTTCACGACTTGGCTGACCAAGCGGGCAATTTCGGCTATTCTCTTCTTGAGCTCGGGCCTTTCGCCCAGCAACTTTCCAAGAACAGGGTTCGTCTGAGCTCTCCCCTCGTGCGCGATGGCATTGGCTAAGGCGATCTTTTGCGCCGTTTCTCTAAGGTCCTTGTCTGTATTGGAACGGTCCAAGCGGAGCCCTTCTTTTAGCCCTAGCTCGGTCTCTACCTTGCTAAATCTCTCTTTTGACAAGATACTCTACGAGCATTCTTAGGGTTTCCTTGGCTTCTGAGGGCGTCAGGATGGTGTCAACTTCCTGCCAGCTTTCTTGGATTATCTTAGCCGCAAGGTTCTTCGCGTATTCTATTGACTCATATTTTCCGATGATGGCGATCGCCTTCCTTCTGAGGGTGTCGTCGGTCGTATGCAAGTTCAGTATCCGCATCAGCTCCTCCCTATCGGAGGGCTCGGCTTTCTGAAGGGTGTGGACTACCATCAGGCTAATCTTGCCCTCGGCTATGTCCATCCCCAATCCGCCTTTCCGCTTCGCGAATTCCTCCCCCACTAGGTCCAATATGTCGTCTTGGATCTGAAAGGCAACCCCGATGGATTCCGCGAACCTTCCCATCTTCTCGACAACATCATCATCAGCATCAGCCATCACAGACGCCATCTCCGCCGCCATTCTTGCCAAGGTGCCTGTCTTGTAGGCGCACATCTGCAGGTACTGCCCTTCTGAGACCTCGGAGGCGGGTGTCATGCCTCTGTGCCAAGCGATGTCAGTAGCCTGTCCGAAGCTTAGGTTAACCATCCGTTGGATGTATATCTCATATATTCTTCTGGCTTTCTCAGAAGGAATCCTGTCTCGCTTCTCGATAAGTACTAACATTGGCGTAAAAAACATTATGTCAGAAAGGTTCACTGCAATATCCAAGCCGAACAGTCTGTAGGTGCAAGGTCTTCCCCGCCGAAGCTTGGATGAATCCTCAACATCATCAGCTATCAAAGTGCCATTATGGATGATCTCGGGAATCACCGCAAAGTCCAAGTATTCCTTGGGATCGCACCCCAGAGCCTCACATACCATGAAGAAAAGCATAGGTCGCCAGCGTTTTCCTCCTCTACCGAGGAATTCCCAGAATGGTTTGGAGATTGCCTTGTTCGCCGCTTCCAGGTCCAGTCCGTATCTCGGCGGGCTTATCCTGAACACCATTGAGTCCCTTGTGAACTTTCTTGGCACATACTTTTCGATCTGGCGGTCGATCAGCTTGGCTCTCTTTCCGAGGATTGCTTCTATCTTGGCATCGATGTCCATCGCAGCCTTTCAGCCTCCTCGCCTCGCGTAGACTTCCAAGTTGAAACTTCTTGTCCGCAGCCACTCAGCTGTTCTTCCGGTTACTATGAGTGGAGAAGCCTTCAGCATTTCTATTGAGCCGGCGCCAACGAGGAACATCACTGTTCTCAGCTGCCGCATTATGAGTTGAAGCTTGCTTTTTACTTCTTCGCTGCTTCTCAGGGCTGGACTCAGTATGGGCAGTGCGAATCCCGCCAAGTCTGCTCCAAGGGCTAATGCTTTTGCGACGTCGCTGCCCGAACGTACGCCGCCGGATGCAATAACTGGAAGATCGGCTGATTGAAGAACTTCAACTAGGCTGACAACGGTGGGTATGCCCCAGTCCCACAGGTCTCTGCCGACCTCCTGTCCAGGAAGGTCTCCCCTCTGCCTCGCCCTATGATACTCCACAGCAGCCCAGCTCGTTCCCCCAGCTCCCGCGACATCTATGCATGCGGCCCCTGCGCTTCTGAGTTTCTTCGTATCCTCCGCAGATATGCCTGCTCCAGTCTCCTTAATGATCACGGGCACATCCAGACCGCTTGTGACTTCTTTCAATCTTTCAAGGAGTCCGGCATAGTTCGTTTCTCCCTCTGGCTGGACCGCTTCCTGAAGCGCGTTCAAATGGATAGCTAGGGCGTCGGCTTCGATCATTTCAACAGCCTTCTTTGCTGTTTCGAGGTCATATTCTCCTATGATCTGTGGGCCGCCTATGTTTGCTACGAGGAAGGCGTTTGGGGCCTTCTTTCTTGCGATCGAGTAGGTTCTTTCTAGCCTAGGGTTTTCGAGGGCTGCTCGTTGGCTTCCCACGCCCATCCCGATGCCCAGCTCTTCAACAGCCTGAGCTATTGTGGCGTTGATTTTGAAGGCTTTCCCTGTTCCACCGGTTATTCCCTCAATGATGACGGGCGCCGAGAATTTGTGTTTGAGGAATTCCGTTGTAAGACTGATGTCGTCTCGGCTGATTTCTGGTAGAGCCCGATGTATCAGGAAGACTTCCTCGAAGCCGGGTGTTGTCTTCTTGGCCTTGACATCTTCCTCTAGGCATATGCGTATGTGATCGTCCTTTCTCTCCTCGATCCGGTCTGCTTGCTGCCTACGCTTCGATCCTCGTACCAACAACTTCTTCTCCTTTCAAGGCTTTGTAAACGTTGCCCGGTTTCGACGCATTCAGGATAATTGTCTGAACGCCGTGCAAAACTGGCGCTATCAACTCTGAGGCTTTCCCCATCATCCCTCCCGTGACATCTGGCACATGCGTTCCGCCAATCTTGGTTTTTAGTTCCCGGAGTTCTTTCAATGTGAGATGCCGGACCAAACGAGCAGATGGGTTCGTTTTCGGATCGGATTCACATAGACCGTCGACATCCACACCCATTATAAGATTTCCCGCGTCCATTCTTACGGCCAATTGCGCTGCTATCTGGTCTCCAGAAAGAATAGCAAAGCCTTGGTCGATGTCTAGCACGGCGTCCCCGTATAGAACAGGAACCAAACCGGTCTTGACAGCCCGCTCTAGGGGTTCTCCTTCAAAGACACGTATCCGACCCTTCTCCGTCACGATGAAAGAGGAGGGAGCCATCCCGAAAGCCGGGATATTTTCGTCCAACAGACTTCCCACTATGAGTGTATTTAGGGCCACCATGGCTTCGTGGGTTTTCGCGAAGCCGACGAGTTGGGCTTGATCTTCGAAGCCTTCCGCAATCCTGTAGGTTCTCGCAAGGGGGTGGCCGAAGCTTCCTCCGCCGTGAATTATTGTGAGGGGCATAATCCGAGCTTGGGATATTTCCTCAGCTAGTCTCCTAATCGCTTGAAGGTTGGGAGTTAGGTCTCTGTCTTTCTCGGTGATGACGGAACCACCCATCTTTAACACTATGAGCTTATTCTTCAATTCTCACTCCATCCATTGTCTTGTTCGTGATGAAGGCTTCCCCACCCTCCTTTTCTATGGCTTCCGCCACATCTTTGAGTTTTTCTGGCGCCGTGAGCGCGATCATGCACCCACCACCTCCGGCTCCAGTCAGCTTAGCACCCAATGCGCCAGCTCTTCTGGCTGCATGGACAAGCCTCTCAAGCGGTTCGCAGGAGACCCCAACAGCATAGAGAAGAGCGTGGTCCATATCCATCATCTCTCCAAGTGTCTTGAGGTCTCCGCTTCTTAAGGCTTCGATGCTTCTCGTCACAATCTTTCCGCATGCCTCTATCATACTGCCCACGATGGATGGGTAGCGTCTCCTCAGATCATTGACGCGAGCAACCATCTCGCCGGTTGACCGTTCCTTCCTCGTGTCGCCGACCACCAGCGGCAGATCTATCTTAACATCCAACGGCTCGATCCTCCCGCCTTTGGCATATTGGATGACGCCCCCATATATCGCTATTGCGGGATCGATGCCCGACGGCGTTCCGTGAACAATCTTCTCAGCATTGAAAGCCGTTTCGAAAACCTCATCTCTCGACAACCCGATCTCTAAGAGATAGTCCAAGGCGGTGGTCGAGGCGACTGCAACTGCAGCGGAGGACCCTAAGCCTGCGGCTACTGGAATTGATGAGTCTATCTCAATATTGACGCCCAAGTGTTTTCCTGAGCGGCCTAGTAGGCTTTTGGCAACCGCGTGAATAGGTTCAAGTCTTTTTTTTGCTTCCTCGGCTCCTTCTTCCACATGGAATCTGTCACCCTCAAAGTAGCCTGAAGCCTTCATTGCCCTTGATTTTATGAATATTTTGCTGTCAGCTCGAAAGTCAGCCGTGGCTGTTGCCCGTTTATCGATAGCTAAGGCTAAGGCTGGCGCACCGTGAACTACGAAATGCTCGCCTAGGAGTATCACCTTCGCAGGCGCTGAGGCTTTTGCACGTGTCCTCAAGTATCCGTCTCCGCGTATCTGCTATTTCTCAAACACAAGAGCGGCGTAACCAACAACAGACGACGTATCACCAGTTATGTCTCCGCTTGTCTTGTAGCTCAACAGCTCACCTTTCTCGACGCCAGCCTTCCTGGCCGCTACCATAAGGGTAGCCACGGGGCCGTATCCACAAGCGGATACGTTATGTGAGTTTAGGACCGAGTAGAATAGATCCTCATCGAGTCTGGTTACGGCGTCGAGGGCTTTGCTGTCTTTCTCCGCTGCCCTTTTGTGCGGCTCATAGTGGGTCATGTCCGTCGAGGCCACTATCACGGCATTCTTGCCCTTCAAAGCCTCGGCTAATGTTTTTCCAACCTCTCTGCAAGTGTCTAGGTCCTGCATCAGAAAACAGATCGGGACAAACTTGAAGGATGAACCGTAGACGTACTGGAGGAACGGAAGCTGCACCTCGACAGAATGCTCATAAGCATGAGCTGACTCGTCTGCATCAATGATACCAGACATGCTCGCGATCTCCTTGGCGGTTTCCGAGTCTATCTCCACATCGCCCAGAGGAGTACGCCAAACACCAGCGCGCATGACCGCAAGACCGCTTCCGATACCATGATGATTGGGACCCAGAATGACAAAGAGGTCCACCAAGCCGTCAGAGGCGAGACGGTGATAGGCGTTCGCAGCAACGGGTCCGGAATACATGTATCCGGCATGAGGACATATTAGTCCGAAAATCTTCCTTGAACCGTTCTTGTCCAAGCTCGGTAGCTCTCCAGGTCCGAACCTGTGCTTGAAGCACTCTTCTATCTGTCGTCTTAGGGCTTCAGCTGAACCAGCATAGAAACTTCCAGCAACTCTAGAATGTCTAATCTTACTGGACATTTTGACCTCTCCTGTTGAAAGATACCGGTCCCTCTTCTGGCTAGATTATTTGTCATGTCTAAAATATAAAATGCTCTGACCTTCAGCCAGAAGCTTATGACTCTCAGTGCCTTCCTGTCACGGTTGGGGTTTCTCGACCAGTTTCACTTCGAAGTCTTCTACCGAGAGAGGAATCTCGCCATCAGGAGGAATCTCGCCTCTTTCCCGCAGAATCTGCCTCGCCAGAAGCCAGTGTACCACGGCTAAGGCTCTTCTCCCTTTGTTGTTTGATGGAACGGCCAAGTCTATGTAGCTGAAGTCGTTGTCTGTGCTACATAATGCGATGACTGGAATCCCGACGCTTGAGGCTTCTTTCACCGCTTGGAAGTCAGCTTTAGGGTCAGAGACAAGTATCACATCAGGTTCAATCCGATTCGGGTAGAGAGGGTTCAGAAGCATCCCCGGAACAAAGCGGCCAGTTATGGGCGTCGCCCTCACGATCTCACAGAACTTCACCACTGGCTCGCGAGCATACAACCTAGCTGCTGCGACTGCTATCTTGGACGGCTCGAAACGCGCCAGAAACTTGGCTGTGATCCGTATGCGTTCGTCTGTCTTCTGCAGGTCGAGGACGAACAGTCCGTCGCCTCTGACTCTGTAGATGAAGGGTTCCATATCCTTTGTCTTGATCTTCGTGCCGATATGAATCCCAGCTGAAAGCAGCACATCTTGCGGTAGCAACAAGGCTTCCGTCGCAGTCTCGGGCGTTTGCTCCTTGCTTTCTTCTGCCATGCACTTTTCCCTCATATTTCGAGTTTTGCCATTCGAGCTCTGTCCCCAAGCGTCTCTTCAATGCGTATGAGCTCATTGAGTTTAGCCATCCTCTCCCCTCCGACGACCCCGGTCTTGATGATCGGAGCGTTGAATGCTACTGCCAAATGAGCTATATGATGCGCTGTGGTCTCGCCAGACCTGTGAGAGACGACCGGAACATAGCCATTCTCCTGTGCCAGTCGAGTGGTCTCCCATGTGTCTGTGAGGGTCCCAACTTGGTTCATCTTGATTATGATCGCGTTTCCAGCCCGCTTCTTCATGCCTTGGTTTAGGCGTTTGGCGTTTGTGGCAAACAAATCGTCGCCGCAAATCAGGCAACTAGGAGACTTTGAGGTAAGCTCCTTGAAGCCTTCGAAATCGGCCTCGTGAAGAGGGTCTTCAACGTAGACAAGTTTGTACTTTCCGATGAGATCGAGTACGTATCCTATCTGCTCGCCTCGGCTTCGGCTTAAACCATCCCTCATGTAAACATAGCATCTCTTCTCAGGATTCCAAACTGAAGATGCCGCCACATCCAAGCCAGCTTTGCACTGGAAGCCAACCTCATCCGAGACCGCGTTACAGGCCCTAGATACGGCTTCGAGGGCTTCATCGTTGGAGACGTTTGGGGCCCATGCACCTTCATCACCTTTCCCGCCGGTGAACGTCGAGTCCATGTTTCTGAGCAGATCTTTCAGTCTCTTGTGTATCGCACAGTTTGCCTCCACCGCAGCAGAAAACGACGGGGCGCCTACCGGGAGAACCAGAAACTCCTGGATATCGGTAGCCTTACCCAAGGCGTGCTTTCCGCCCCCCACAACGTTTCCCAGAGGATAAGGGAGATCAGACGCCAAGGATCCGCCCAAAAACTGGAATAGAGGCTGGTTGTATGAGCTCGCTGCTGCTTCCGCCACTGCTAGCGAAACGGCGTAGGCTGTGTTTCCTCCTAGGTTCCGGAAGTCTTCCGTTCCATCAAGCTCATGGAGCAAATTGTCTATCTCTTCCTGCTCATCAGCATACAGCCCAATTATCTCGGGAGCAATCATCTCCTCCACTTTCCTCACGGCTTCCTCGACTCCCCCTTCAGGGAAAGCTATGACTTCCGCCTTCCCTTTGCTTGCGCCGCTTGGAGCTGAAGCTCTTCCCATTCCGTCGATCGTCATCACGTCGACTTCAATCGTAGCGTCTCCCCGACTGTTCAGAATCTTCCGAGCCGTCACATCCTCGATTACAGTGGACATCTATGTCGTTTCCTCTTCACTCTCTACGTTTCCCTTTTCGTAGAATTTTATGATCTCGTTTATGATTTCAACATGGGACAAAAGCATACGGCGACAACAGTAACGGGTTAAGCCTAGATCATCCAGGACTTTTCCTGCGACCTCTCCGGCCTTCATTCTTTTGGCGAATTCCTCCCACTTGTCACCGATCAAGTTGCCGCAGCTGAAACATCTCACAGGAATGATCGTTGCCTTTTTCCTTCCATCAGGTTTAACTCTGCGTGTCTACCTATAACTCTTCTGATCCCTAGCTCTCGCGCCAGGCCCTCCGAACTTCCTAGGTTCCTTTCGTCTAGGATCGCCCGCAATCATTGTCCTATCATATTTGAGGAGTTCGGTCTTGAGATGCGAACTTTTTGTCCATTTTACCAGAGCCTTGGCGAGCGCCATCCTCGTCGCTTCAGCCTGACCCATGAAGCCACCGCCTTGCACTTTGATGTTGACATCTAACTGTTTCCAGATGTCTTCTCCTGCCTCCAAGAGAGGCTCTCGTATCTTTTCTCTAGCAACCTGAGGCTCATATATCTCCAAAGGCACGTTGTTCACACGGATCCTCCCTTTTCCCTGCCTCACGGTTGCTCTAGCTGTCGCCGTTTTTCTCTTTCCGCTTACCACTAATACTTTTCTGGCAACTGACATGCTAAGCACCTACTCTCTCCATCCGAGACTGCGGGTCAGTTCCGATACTTTCCTGTAAGGGCCTCTTAAATACTCGACATCGACCTCAGGAAGGGTTTCCCTGTCTTTGTCTTTCAACTCTTCAGGCACGCCAATGTAGACCCTCAACCTCTTCAAGGCCTCCTTACCTCGGGGTTTGCGCCGAGGAAGCATGCCCCGAATCACCCTTTTGACGATGGTGTCGGGTCTTCTCGGGTGTAATGGACCCTTCCGGAAGTGGCCTATCTCAAGGAATTTCTCATATTCCTTCAGGATGCTCAATCTCCTACCGGAGATAACGGCCTCCTCAGCATTTACTATGATGATTTTCTCGCCCTTCAGCAATCTCTTGGCCACTATGCTTGCCATCCTTCCTAGGATAAGTCCCTTCGCATCGACGATCGATGCGTGATCCGCCTGGGTTCCCCTCATCATCATCACCCAATAACCTTTACGCTTGCACCCTTCGGGTTAATCTCCAAGAGCTCAGATATGGATAAGCATTGCCCCTTGGCTCCGAGTATCTTGGACCTTGCCTGTTCGGAGAAATCGAGTGCCGCAACTTTCACCGGGTGGTCAAGTAGACCTGAACCGATAACCTTGCCGGGAACCAAGACCTCGTCGCCGTCCTTTGTATGACGGTTCACCCTGCTAATGTTTACAGATATGCGCTTCCTTCTAGGCTTAGCCAGCTGTTCAGATATGTCTCGCCATATGGCTGCCTGATTCTCTCTCGACTTTTTCTTCAACAAGATGATTAGTCCGGTGAGGTTCGGATTGGGACTTCTAGTCCGTCTTCGCTGACTCATCCTCGATCCCTGCAAGCTGACTCACGAACTCTGAGTACTTTCTCTCATATATGTTAAAGGCCTCGGAAACAACGCGTTCTGCTGGAAGGACGCCTGTGGATTCCACATTGAAGATGAAGCAACTCTGGTTCCCCATGACCCTGATGGCTGGCGGCTTCCTTGTACACGCTTCGACACAGTCTTCGCATAGGATGCACTCGACGAGGTTAGCCACCACAATCCTGTTTCCCTTGCTCTGGAGAACCTTTTTTGGGCATACGTTCACGCATTCCCCGCAAGCATCGCAGTCACTCGAATCCAACTTGACCACAGGCATATATCGATATGTGCAAGCGGAGACTGGTTGCCATTTGGCATGGACCTTCCCCGTGCCAAGTCTAGCGTAGGCTTCTAGTCGCACCTTCTGGTTTGGAGCCAGCTTCACAATCGGGATTTTGTCACTGACTGGGGCTATGTTGGGGTCTTCTGGAACCATATCTCCTGAATAAACGGTTCTGATCGCATCCTTGGCCTGAGTGTCCAATGTTAGGACAGTTCGACACAGGTGACATCCAAGTTCACTCTTGCAGCTGCATTCCTCTGGAAGGTTGTATGCGTCAAGATTGGTCTTGAGTGGGATAAGACCCAGCCTCAAAGCCAAGATTTCGTCATGCAAGACCGACGAGTTCTCGATAAACACAACGTCGTGTATGGCCATACAAGGAACTTCAGCCAGCATTATCCTACGAAGCGAGTTAGCTAAAGGAGTGCTTATTCCGTCTGCTACGAAACGCATAGAATTCTGGTTCTTTTCAAGGACTCGAAGATTCAAGGTCCATATCCCTTTCACAGAAAATCGGACACGGTTGGGTTGCTTTTTCTTTCATTAAGAATTGAGAGCTGTATTTCAACTTTTCCCCTATGAAACTATCCAGGAAATGCCGGAGGCCATATTCGTCGGGCGGAGCCTAGACCCGCCGACCCCTACGTCCGCCTTTCCGTCTTGTTCCATCATGAGGCAGAGGCGTGACCTCTTCTATGCGGCCGATGGTTTTGAATCCTGCTCGCGCAAGGGCTCTGATAGCCGCCTGAGCTCCCGGACCAGGGGTGCGCGCACCTGAACCGCCAGGGGCCCGGACCTTTATGTGTATTGCCGTTACCCCTTTGTCTTGAGCGATGCTTGCCACATGTGCCGCAGCCCTCATTGCAGCGTAAGGCGAGGACTCTAATCTGTCAGCTTTGACAAACATGCCGCCGCAAGCCTTTGCAAAGGTTTCGGCCCCAGTGAGGTCTGTTACGTGTACTATCGTGTTGTTGTAGGAGCTGTAGATATGTACAACTCCCCATTTCTCTTCCTTCTTACTCACTCGTCTCTCCTCCGCGCGCGGTGACTTCAATCGTTTGCCTCAAGGCGTGCTCTGTATCGGACAAAGGGCTTGTGGGTGCATAGGTAATCTTGCCCTCTTCTTCCTTGAGGACGAGGTAGCTCGGAGAAAAGACTTTCCTATCGCCAACAGCGATGTGTCCATGCGTTACTAGCTGGCGGGCTTGATAGATAGTCTTGGCCAGTCCTTTCTTGAATGCTAACGTTTGAAGTCTGCGTTCGAGAGCAGATTCCAATGTCAAGTCTAAGACGTTATCTAGAACGGCATCTTCAGGCAGAATGCCAAGGCGCTTCAGTCTTCCAAGAATCTGAGCTTCAACTTCCGCTCTTTCAGATGTCGACCTGCTTAGGAGCGATCTTGCCGTGCTCCGGAACTTCGAGACCATTGTCCTGTGGCGCCAGAGTTCCCTCTTGTTTCTTAAGCCGTATTCGCCGAGCAGTCTAAGTTCGCTCTCTAGAGCATCCGATCGCCATGGGAATCTCGGAGTCTCGTGTTTTTTCCTCTGCTTCTTAGGATCTCCCAATGATTGGTGCCTCCCTTTTCTTCTTCACGCCAACAGCTTTCCCCTTTCTGGCGGTGGTCCTTGTTTTCTGACCTCTGACTTTGAGTCCGTAAGAATGGCGGTACCCGCGCCAGGATCTGATGGTCTTCATCTTCTCGATGTCAGTCTTCATCTGAAGATCTAGGTCTGAAGTGATGAGGTGGATATTCTTGCCGGTTTCAAGGTCTTTTCGGCGGTTAAGAAGCCATGCTGGCAGATCACGATCCTCAATGTTCCTCACGATCTCCTCAATCTTCCTGATCTCGACATCTGACAGAAACCCAAGGCGCTTTGCCAACGGAATATTGGCCTGCCTCAGCATAGCTTCTGCCATTCGGATGCTTACCCCCTTTACCTTGGTCAGAGCATACGCTGCCTTTCGTGTCCCGTCCAAGTCGTTGCCTACCAGACGGACGATGTACTTGAACTCCGCAGACATCAAGTCAACCTTCCAATGCTCTTTGGAACCCAACTAACTACGAAGAGGTCCGTTTTTATTTAAACGTTGCGCCAAGGTGAGACCTTCTATTTCGGGACAGGTAGAAGCCAGACCCAGAGAACAAGCATGCGCGTCGCGTTCTTGAGGAGTTCGCTACGCGCTGGGCGATGTCGGTGCACTACGGATCTAAACTGTCGGGATAAGCAAGGAGGACGCCTTGTAGAGAAGCATGCTCATGGCCGCAGTGCAGGGCACTGTTAACGCCCATGTCAAGACTAGGCGGGCTATTATCGATTTGTTGACCGCTCTACGGTCTTTTCCCAGACCAGCGCCTATGATAGCTCCGACACTCGCTATCGAGGTTGAGATTGGGAGGCCGAAGCCGAAGAAAATGTAGGGCAAGGTTACAAAGAGATATACAACCAAAGCATTGGCCAGTTCAGCTGCAAATCCGGAAACCACATCTAGCCGGATGATCTTGTAGGCAACCGTTTCTATAACCCTGTAACCCCACGTTAGGCCGCCTAAAGCTATCCCTATAGAACCGAACATAGCCAGAAGGAACATTGCGGTGGAACTTGGGATACCCCCCAGCTTCTGAGCGACTGTTACGTAGACTCCGGCTGCATTTCCCACATCATTTGCGCCGAACGAGTATGCGGAGAAGCAGAGGGCTCCTATCAGGAAGAAGGAAAGGATCTTGACGAAGTTTTCGTTGACCAGAAGGTTGCTGAAGGCTTTGTTGATAAGGATGTACAAAGACAATGACATGAACATGGCACAGAGTGGGGATATGATCCACGAGATTGTCAGTTTCATGAACATGTCAATTGTCGATTCCAAAGGTCCGTACACAATGAGACCATAACCGATTATGCTTCCGATGACTGAATACGTGTTCGAAATCTCAAGCCCTTTCCACGTGCAGAAGGTGACCCACAAACATGCTGAAAGCGTTATTGTAAGGCCGCCCAAGACATCAATATCCGGCACTATGCCAGTACCTATCGTCTTGATGTTCATGAAGCCTTGAGCTAAAGCTCCCAAAGCGGAGAAAGACGCGAAGAGAACAACAGCTCTTCTGGTTGAAATGACCCCTGAGCCGACGGCGCAGTCTGTCGGCGTCGCGGCGTCGTTTGCCCCGAGGTTCCAAGCCATGAAGAAAGACAGTCCCAGTCCGAGAGCCAACACGACGGCATTCGCATCCATCCGGGCAATTCCTCCCTCTTCAAGCCAGAGGGCAACCAGTGAACAGAGCATATCTCTTTGTCTAGCCTTGGATAGCTATGCTTCTGATAACGTCAGCGACATCTTCCGAGCGATCCGCTATGTTCTCCATGTTCTCCACAGCTTCTTTCAGCATTAGCCACGTGGCTATGCTCTTGACTTTGTCGCCATATCCAAGGATGTCTTCTACCAAGGCAACGCGGTATTCGTCTATCTCCTCCTCCATTCTTTCCACTTCGTGAGTTACCTCGATTGCGACCTCAGGATCATCAACAAGCTTCACAAAGGCTTCTCTCATCTTCTCTGCGATCTCAACATCCATATCCGCGAGGTGCTTCAGCCCTTCTTTGATCCTCTCGGGAAGGTCCTTAGATGATGAAGCGCTGATTTTCCTGGCGGCTGACTTGGCATTAGCAGCCACGTCATCCGCAGTCAGCACAACTCTCACAACCTCTTCCCTTGTGATCGGGTGAAAAGGCCCTCTGGAAAGCTTGTCCAGTATCTCGCGTTTCAGTTCGTCTGCGTCGCGTTCCTGTTTGAAGACTGACTCGAACCCTTTCTTTGTGCTCTCCAGATTCTCATCGCAGAAGGCATGCACAACTTTCCTCATCTCATTGACCGTGGCAACGACCGCATCTGCATGTAGCTTGCATTCTCCCAGAATCTCCTTCTCTCTCTTCCTAGACAGCCAGACAGAGACATAGCCTGACCTGAACATACCAAACCGCCTGGACTATCTATCGCTACAAGCTTTAAAAACCTATCATAGCGCTTCAGATCCGCTCTGTCATGGGGGTTTGCCACCGTTAGGGCAGGCGCCGGACTCTGCTAGGGTGAAAAGAGAATGGGCGAACACCGCGCAAACGGGTCGCGCCGCGACTAGGAATCTATGCGCGCACTCCAACCTGAATTTCCCGCATCAAGCGATCGAAATGGGAATCCGGGCTACTCTAGATACGGCGGCGACCCTGGCAAGGGCTCTTCTTAGGGCTTTCCTACCGAGGTAAGCCGTTAATGCGACCGTTGCAGCTAATATGCCTATAAAGGGTCCGTATTTTGTCGCCCAGTATTTCAGTTCCCGGTACGAAAAAGTCTTTCCCAGGAGGTTTCGGTCCATGAAGTCCAAGACACGCACGAGTACGAGGTCAAGTGGGACATCGTGGCCTGTGTCATACCAGTAAATCTCCTTCGGCTGTCCAGCTTTTTCGTAGAGTTGTCTTCCAGCCTCTGCGGGAACTATTGTGTCATGCTTTCCCAGGTGGAAGACCACAGGTCGAGGAGAGAATCTGCTGATGAAGTTTACGGGATCAACCGGATCCAGGAGACTTTGAAGCTCTTCGTGACTTAGGCCTTCTCTTTGTAAGAACTCTCTTATGGCCGGCATCGTAGGGTGTTGGCTCTCCCGTATCATGAGGCTCATATTTCCTCCGGCAACTATCAGCGCCGCCGCCTTTACCCGGGGTTCGACACCGATGAATATTGCGCCAAGTATTCCGCCCATGCTTCCTCCGGCATAGCCTATTTTGTCTTTGTCGATCTCAGGCCTTGTCTCAACATAGTCAATGGCTCTGCGAAGGTCGATAACAGTTTGAACTATTCCCCTCACCGAGTCTGAAATGTTCGGCGAGTATAGTTCCTTTCCCTCCTCTCTCCTCTCGCCATGGTACTCAGCATCGATCGCCATTATTGCATAGCCTTCTTTGGCGATCATCTCAGCCGCTTCAAGTACATCCTCCTTTCTGCCTCCGTAACCATGGAGGAAAATCACGCATGGGACTTCCCCTTGCATCTTCGGAAGCGACAACAAGCCTGGAACCTGCTCGTCATTCACCGAGTCGAAGTATACCTTCAGAACCTTGTAGTGCGGCTCGTCTCTGAAGGGTTCTTCTGCGACATTCAAGGGGAGGGTTCTACCATACTCGTAGTACGTCAATAGGTCTTCTCTATTGCCCACATCGCTCCACACTCCTTCCATGCAGTTAACTGGCAGTGACATAATGACTGACGCAGCAACCCAAAACAGACCAAAAATACTTCTCCAATTGACCCTCATAGGTGCCGCCTAGTCTCCGGCAACCCAGAAGGTTCTCAAGTGGAGATATATCGCTTGCGGCTCTTCATGAACGGTTGATCAGCAGCGATGCCGCGATTGCAGTAGCCAGACATACCTGCAAGTGGCGAAAGTTATTCCTGTTTCAGGGCTTTAGGACTACCTTCAAGACCCTCTCTGTCTTCTGATGCATCAGCCCGAACCCCTTTGCCGCTTCATCCAATGGAAACACATTCGTTATCAGGGGTTTAACATCTATCTTCTGGTTCTTGATGAAGTTGAGGGCTCTCTTGAAGTCTTCGGATGTGTAACAGTATGACCCTTTGATCTCAAGCTCGTTGACCACTGCGTCCAGAATGTCAAGCGTCATCTTCTGCGCCAGCATTCCCAGAATCGTCAGTCTTCCACCCCTGCCCAACACGCTCATCGCATCTCGCACTGTGGCCTCAAGCCCCACAGCTTCCAATGCCACATCCGCACCACGCCCATCTGTGAGTTCCATAGTCCTCTCGGGCAGATTCTCAAACCGGGAATTCACTGTGAAATCCGCACCCAGGCTTCTGGCGAAGTCCAACCTGTAGTCAAGTACATCCGTAACGATAACGCTTCCTGCTCCCGCAGCCTTTGCTGCTTGGAGAGCCATCAGTCCAATGATCCCGGCTCCAACCACGACAACTGTGTCGCCAAGTTTCACTGGTGTCCGATTCACGGCGTGGACGGCAACCCCGAGGGGCTCAACCATGCTTCCCTCGTCGAAGGTCAAGCTGTCGGGCAGTGCGTGACAGTTCGTCGCCTCGACCGATACATACTCAGCGAAGGCCCCACACGTATGCAGACCTACAAGCCTCAGATTGCGGCACACGTTTCCCTGTCCGCGCAGGCATTGTTCACAGGCGCCACACCGGATTATGGGGTCAACAACTATCCTCTCTCCTACGCCCAAGTGTTTCACATCTGCTCCAATCTCTGCCGCTTCTCCGGAGAATTCATGCCCCATGATAAGAGGAGGCTTTCTCCTTCTCGATGCTCCTTCGTATGCATGGAGTTCGGATCCGCATATGCCGACTGATCTGACCCTTATGAGAACTTCGCTGCTTCTCACCTCTGGCTTGGGCACATCCTCAATCCTAATGTCCTTGCCTCCGTACCAAACGGCTGCCTTCATTGAAGCTCACCTTAGTCTTGAGTAACACCTGCGGGATTTATCGTTTGCTGGTAAGTCGATGGTTCTTCCTATCGCTGGATCGTCGGCCGTCTTTGCTAGACTCCGGGAGAGCGGCTCTCTTCAAAAGGCAACAATTATATCTATATGCCCATCTATTATCGGTCGAGGGACCGCAGTTGGTTTCGGCGTGTGTGTTGGTGAGAACTTCAGGTGGGCAATTCGAACAAGCGGTGAAGACGATCCGCCAGATCAAGGGCGTCGAAAGAGTTTTCCCGGTTCTAGGCAGGTTTGATGTCGTGGTTGACATTGGAGATATGGACTTTACAGACCTTGGGTCAACAGTCCTCAGAATGGGGAAAATGGCAGGCGTGATCTTCACGGAGACCCTCGTGGAGATCGAGCACTGAGGACGGAGGAAGAAAAGATTGCTTAACGCGTGCGTATTGTTGAAGGTTGTGCCTACGAAGGCGGACACGATCCTGAAAGAAGTGAAGGCGCTTAAGGGAGTTCGAAAGGCGTACTTCACCTGTGGAAGGTTCGACATAGTCGTTTTCGTCGAAGTTGGAGACTACAGAGAGCTCAGAAGGATAACTGGCGAGATTAACGAGATAGCCGGCGTTAGAAGCACAGAGACGCTGGCAGAGGCTTGAACGTAATAACCGACGAAGGATGCCGACAGGGCAGACTGAAACGCTCTTGTTCATCTTCCTGAATCTTTGCAGCGCAGCGGATTGCAGAGATCTAGGGACGAGCCGTCATAGACATATCTAGAGAATCAACTCTCCCTGTTTTCCATTTCTTCTCGTCGGATGAATTGGGGATTGTGGAGAGATTCCGATGCGTTTCTTTTTCTGGCGAGATAACCAACAATATAGTTGAACGATCAACTATTGTTGGCTACTATCGCTAATCCTTTGCCCTGAATTTGCGCATGAAACTGTGTTGAACATTGACTATTCAACTCTAGCCCCAAACCCATAACGAAGATGATAAGGATAACCAGAGGAAGGACATCTTTGAAAAAGACCGAAAATCTAAATGCACTCCTCCGCAGCATTATAGACCAAGGTGTCTGAATGGTAGACCTCGTAACGCTTATGGTCTCTTTTGCAGGAATGATTTTCGCAGCGATTTCCCTGCTAACTGAGGCATCAGAAAGTAGTGAAAAAGAGGATTCTGAATTCATAGAGGCAATTGTGGATTCCATCAGAAACAATGCAGATGGAAATGCTTTGGATACTGTTCTCAAAGATTATGAGACCGTAAATAGAGAGATAGAAAGAAGAGAGAACATCAACTTGTTGGTAGGTTCCATCTTGGTTACGGCTTCCATACTTATTCTGGGAAATACTGCAACCAAAGGTATACCGAAATTTCCTTATGCAATCACGTCAATAGCGATATTTATCTTATGGTTGCTTGTTCTTCAGAATACTAGCAAAAAACTGGACGCTATGTCATATGTTCGTACCAGAGCCATAGAAAAAGCATTGACACAATCGTATGGTTACGACTATGGCATCCATACGTATCTTCAAACGAAAACAAAGGATAAATGTGGTGAAACCATCTGGTGGCTTCGTATCAGAAGAGGCTTCTGGAGCTATGTATTGTTTCTGACAAGCTTCGCTTGGTTATTACTCTCGTCGACATAAAACTGTCTTGTGACCGATTGGAATCGCAGATTAGGCTCGGTATGTTGAGACTGGATCTAGAGTCGCTTTTCTAGGTGTCGATGTTTCTCTTTCGCCTCCCAAGAACTTGGCGAATAATAGAGCTTCTTGATTGGTCAGAGTTTCAGCGGTTATACAAACCCTGATGAGTGTTATCTGTTGAAAGTTTGGGATCAAATTCTAGCTTGAAGCCGTCATGCAAATAAGGCAGATCTACCGTTATTCTAGAGATTTCCACGCTTGTACTATTCAGGTTTATTGCTATCATAAGGAAATTGACCCTTAGGATGTGGAAAAGATACTGATGTGGGGGTTTTCCATTCGCATTTGCCAAAAGTAATCGGAATTCAGCCTCATCTGGGATCTTACCGGCCCCAATCTTTGCGTACAAGAATCAAACCGTTGTACCCAGAAAAGTAGGGAATGTACCCAGCTTTTCATGGGTTTGTGCCCAACGTTTTCTCAACTTCTGAAGTAGCGTTTTAAGGCTAAGTTTGGGTTTCTTTGATAAGAACAGCCTCATTTTGTGGTTTTTGAAAGACTGAAAAATGTTAGACGCTAAGACGAAAAGGTCAGTTCCCCATTTTTATCCACATTTTTATATAGAGAATAGGGATATTCACATTATCCTAAGAGATCTGGACAAGACTCAACTAAGTCGTTCAGATACCGTTCATAGAGGTGATTGCAGAAGGAACAACAATCATCAGTCTTTGTCCCAAGGTGGGAGCCAACCATGATTCTCCTCGTAGCTTCAAAGAAGGATCCTGCTGCTCTAAACATTGCGGAACGACTCTTAGTCAACCATGGCTTTGATGAGACTTCTGAAAGCTCTTACGGAAGCCCCGTCTACCTAAAGGAACTTGGAACTGGGGAAACTGCGAAACTGGTATTTGTGGAACAAGAACCGGTAGATACGCAGAGTCTTACTCTTCCTTCTCCTACGAGACTGCTGATATTTCTGTCGCGGCATAGCAGCAAAAGCGGAACGCCGACACTGTCAGTTCACACCCCTGGGAACCTTGGAGAAGCGGCTTCAGGGGGACTCCCCAGGAAAGTGTCTGTCGCTTCAGCAAGCGTCATGAAAGAGGCGCTGAAGGCTATGAGGAAGGCCCGAGAAGAGATGGACCTCAGTTATGAAGTCTCATACGAATGTACCCATCATGGGCCTTCACTGGACGTTCCAACCATGTTTACGGAACTTGGAAGCTCCCCAAAGGATTGGAAAGACCATCAAGCTGCCGAAGCAGTGGCGAGAGGCGCGATTGCCGCTGCATCTAGCGATAAAATCTACCCAGCCGTCTTGGGGATAGGTGGGCCACACTACAACATGCAGTTCACCAAAAGGGCATTGACCACTGAAATCGCCTTCGGACATATCATTCCCAAATACTCGATAAGCATGATGGATGCTGAGATGCTTAGGCAGTGTATCGCCAAGACTGTAGAGCCTGTTGAAAAGGCTGTCTTAGACTGGAAAGGAATCCAAGGCGCTGATAGGCAGAGACTGCTCAGCTTGCTATGCGAAATCGACATAGAAACGGAGAAACTATAGCCTCAACATCTGAAGGGTTATCATACTGCTTCTTGTGTCCTTACAGGTATCTTAAATGACAGAGCCATCGCTTCTAGATATGCCTTCATTACTAGGTCTTTGATCGTTTCTGAGGACGGTATGCCCGCATTGATGGCGAGGTTGTAGGCTTCTTGGGAGGCGATCTTGATGAGTAGCGAGATGTTCTCGTGGACAGTGTACGCCGCATTTAGGGAGAGGTTGAACGCCTGCATGTAGGCCTCGATCAGGCTTCTTCTGTGATCGTCCAAGTTCAGCCTCAGTTGCTCTTCAGGTATCACGATCCCATCATCGTAGATGGCCTTGAGTGATAGACCCATCTCAACGGACTTGATGCCCAGCTTCGACAGGATAGGTGCGAGACTTTCGGAGATTATGTCTCCTTTCTTTGCTACTACAGTGTCCCGGTTGACCCAGACGCTCCCTGATTCTATCCTCGTAGGTATGCCTACCGAGCCGAGTTGGCTGATGATCGGGCCGGGCGGCTGCCCCGTGTTTCCAGCGGGTACAATCACGTCGTCCGTCGCTATGTCTCCCGCCTTAGCGAGGGCTTTCATTTTGCTCCTTTCGAGAATTAGAGCGAGTTTGAAGGGGTTGAGGTTTGTGAAGAGAAGAAGGTTTGAGCCTTTGAGATTCTCTCTCAGTCTCTCAATGTTTGGTTTGTCCTTGGATTCGGAGATTGCTCTTTCGACCAGGGCATTTTTGGCAACCCTGAGGTAAGCAGTATCTTTCAACTCGCGCTTGAGTTCTTGGAGCTGATGAGCCCTGACCTTACGCAGATCAGCGATTCCTATGGCCTCGAATTTCTGGACTAGGTCTCTAATCTCTTTGACCTTCTCAGACTTCTTAAGTATCACTTGTCTCTGCAACTCATGTTCCTCTAGATGCTAACTTTTACCGGATGCCCCATGGTCGGCTTGATGTAGATCGCGTCTATGCTTTTGGTTCCCCTCTTAAGTTTCCCTCTAATCCTGTTCAACACCGCCTGGATGTTCTCAGATATCTCTTCGTCTGACATGTTTTCCGAGCCAACGCGGCACTGAAGGATCGGTTGACCGCGAGCCCTAACGAGGATGATTCTCTTCTGCTTTTCGATCTCTTCTTCTATGTTCGCTGTCGGAGCGACTGGTACAGGCATCTTTCCTCTCGGACCTAGGATCGCACCGAAGACTCTGCCCACAAGAGGCATCAGCGGAGCCGACGCGATGAAGGAGTCCATACTATTGGCTATCTGCCTCTGTCTCTTCTTATCGTTCGCCAGGCTTTCAATCTCTGCGCTTTCGAGAACGAGGTCTGCACCGGCTCTTCTAGCCCTGAGAGCCATGTCACCGTTGGCAAAGACGCCTATATTGACTTTCCTGCCTAGAGAGTGGGGGAGTTCTATGTTCTCCTGTATTCTTCCTTCAGGTTTTTTCATGTCAATGTCGCTGAGGTTAATGATCAACTCTATTGACTGGTTGAAGCTTCTTTTCTCGGTTTTCTCCCTCAGCTGTGTGAGAGCCGTTTTGAGATTTTTTGCTTCTGCCGACATCTCCGAGGCCTCGGATCGAAAAATGATGATAAGCCGTTGATAAAAACGTTATTGTTCGATTCCGGTGCTTTTCAGTTTCTCGTCGTATTTACCTTCATCAATCTCATGGAGGACGGTCTTGGCGTCTTTCTGATCAACTGTCACCCCCATGCTTACGCAGGTTCCAACGATCTCTTTGACAGCTGCCTTCAGGCTCCCAGCCAACAGAGAACGCCTCTTCACTTCTGCTATGTTCAGTATCTGTTCAAAGGAGAGGCTTCCAACCTTCTCGGTGTTAGGCTTGCCGGAGCCTTTCGGGATTCCAGCTTCTTTGACGATCAAAGCAGCCGTAGTCGGGATCCCGACTGTTACCTCGAACTCCTTCGTCTCCGGGTCAACAACGACCTTGACTGGCACCTTCATGCCGGCGTAGCTCTTTGTTTCCTCATTGATCTTGTTAACGATGACCAGAACGTTTAAGCCTAGAGGGCCTAGGGCTGGTCCTAGCGGGGGACCCGCAGTTGCCTGTCCGCCGCTCACGAGGGCTTCGACAACCTTCTTTTCGGGCACAGTCACTTCTCCTCCCTTTGCTGGTCGGCCTTCTCGACAACTTTTACGTAGTCGGCGTGAACTGTGACGGGCAGCGTGAACGTGGCTTCGAGCAGCTCTATGGTTACCTCCTCCTTGGTTCTGTCTATCTCGGTTATTTTTGCCCTCATTCCTTTGAATGGTCCGCCCGTGACCTCGACGATGTCGCCAATATCAAGCTCCTCGATGATCGGTTTGACAACGATGTATTTCTCGACTTCCGGAAATGACACGACGCCGGGAACCCTTGACCTAACGTGTTTTATGCCTGTGATTGCTTCCTCTACCACGTGAGGCCCTTCCGCCTCGATGAATATGTAGCCTTTCAGAGTCTCAGGAACAAGTATCGCCTTAATCGGTATGCTGTTCGCTTCAATCCTTCCAGTAATGAGGTTGGACACGTTCCGTTCTTGCCCAACTGTGGTTCTGACAGCGAAGACCGTTGTAGAAGGCTCTCTTGCACTCAACATTCCAGTCACCTATCCGGGAAAACTGCTTGCGATAAAGGCTGAGAGTATCTTCACTACGTAGCCTATCATGCCGATCGCAGTGATTCCAACAGAGCATATTTTTATGGTGAGCCAAAGCTCACTTCTCCCCGGTTTCTTCGCTAGGCGAAGCAATCTCGCACTCGACTTAAAGAATGATCCTAAGCCCAAACCAACCAGCTCTATCGGATACCAGAAGAAAGGAGAAACGCCTTCTATATAAGAGTTCTTTACAATAGTGCAGACCTGAATAGCGTTCGTATAATCAGGAGAAAGCCCAACCCAATATTGCATCGGTAACAGAAAAGTGGCTGAAGCCCTACGAACAGAAGTGTCCAAGATGGGAGAAGGGAGATTTCCAGCACTGGAAACGGAAAGATTGATCTTGCGAGGATTGACCCTCGACGACGTCGAGTTCTACTACCGCCACTTCAACAACGAGAAGGTGATAGAAGGCTGTTGTTTTCCTGGACCTAAGAGTCTTGAGGCGGCGAGGGAAGAACTAGAACGTTACTGCATAGCACCCTTCAAGGAGGGGAAAGGGATTCGCTTGGGAATCGTAAGAAAGGGGAGTGACAGACTGATAGGAACGTGCGGCTTCTACAATTGGAGTAAAACCTCATGTCGGGCTGAGATAGGGTACGATCTCGATCCTACGCATTGGGGGCAAGGCATCATGACGGAGGCGCTTCGCGCCGTGTTGGAATATGGTTTCGGAAAGATGAGGCTGAATAGGGTGCAAGCGATCATTGACTCAGAGAACACCAAGTCTCTAAGACTAGTTCACAGGCTAGGCTTCAGAAAGGAAGGTCTTCTCCGGCAGAATAGCTACTTCAACGGGCGATTTCGAGACGATATATGTCTTTCGTTGCTGCAAAGTGAGTGGTCCAGAGAGCGGAAGCGACTTCTCCCTACGCAAAGATTTTCCGACAGATTTAAGTACAAGATTCGCTTTGTTCGAAAGGTTGAATAACGAGCTAGACTCATACGATTGCTAGCAAGGTGAAGGATTGATGGAATACGTGTATGCCGCCATGCTTCTTCACATGGCCGGTAAGCCGATCAACGAAGACAATGTGATAAGAGTACTTGAGTCCGCCGACATCAAAGCCGACCCTGCCAGAGTGAAAGCCCTAGTCGCAGCCCTTTCTGAGATCGACATCAACGAAGCAATCAAATCTGCCCCAACTTTCATGCCCGCCGCCGCAACCGTGGCACCTGTCGCGCCAACTGTACCAGCGGCTGAAGAGAAACCGAAGAAAGAGGAGAAGAAGGAAGAGAAGACCGAGGAAGAAGCCTTAGAAGGTCTCGGGGCCCTCTTCGGATAGGCGGGATTGACTCAAGGCTAAGCTTGACAGGCTTCCAGTTAGCATTCTTGAGTAATCCTTTCCATCTTCATCTAGGCTCGGAGTGATCTGTGTTCAGGTTTAAATATGGTTAAGTTGATAATCTCAGTATTTGTGGAAGCGGTCAGCGTTCTCTCGCGGAGATGAAGCCAGATGCGTTTTCCAGAACAGGAGTATCATGTGCCCTTCTTCGATGAGTATGGCTACGCCCGAAAACACTGCCCCAAGTGCGGAGAATACTTCTGGACCCAGAACGCGGACCAGAAACTTTGCGGCGAGTCGACAGTGGAGGACTGTGGACACTACACTTTCATCGGTAACGCTCCAACTCGAAAGCCTTACAGCCTACAGGAGATGCGGGAGGCGTTCATATCCTTCTTCGAAAAGAGGGAGCACAAACGGATCAAGCCTTACCCGATTGTAGCCCGGTGGAGAGATGACCTCTACTTCACAAACGCAAGCATAATTGATTTCCAGCCTTACGTCACTGAGGGTCTTATTCCTCCTCCTGCCAACCCTCTCGTCATAAGCCAGCCATGTGTTAGGTTTCCGGATGTCGACAGCGTTGGGCCGACTTTTGGACGGCACCTCACCATCTTCGAGATGGGCGGCCATCACGCCTTCAACTATCCAGAGAAGGAGGTCTACTGGAAAGACGAGACGGTGCGGTACCACCACGAGTTCGTGACGAAAGACCTCGGCGTCAAATCAGAAGAAGTCGTCTACAAGGAGGGGGTCTGGTCGGGCGGAGGGAATGCTGGACCTGACGTCGAAAGCATAGTCCGCGGGCTAGAGGTCGCGACACTGGTTTTTATGAAGTACAAAGTGGTCGATGGCGAGTTTGTAGAGCTGCCTATAAGAACTGTTGACACAGGCTACGGCATAGAAAGGTTTACGTGGCTCTCACAAGGGTCGGTCAGTGGTTTCAAGGCGGTGTATGGCGACCTACTAGACAAAATCATGGGCATGGCTGGGGTTGAATCCGTCGATGAAAGACTTTTGGCCGAGGTCTCGAAGGTTTCCGGCTTGATCGAGGTATCCAAGACTTCCAGCCTCGTCGAGAACTGGAGAAGAGTATCTGACAGGATAGGCGTAGACTCTGACGAGCTGTACCGACTGGCGAATCCAGTCGTAGGCGTCTTCGCCGTGACAGACCACACGAAATGTCTAGCGTTTCTGCTGGCAGAGGGAGTTGTACCCTCAAACGTCCACGAAGGATATCTCACACGGTTGATGATCAGGCGAACCTATAGGCTTCTGAAGAATCTTTCGATCGAGGATAAGATGCCCGAGATAATAGACATGCAGGTATCACGCTGGTCAAAGGATTTCCCGCACTTGAGAGAAATGCGTGGCGAGATACTTGACCTCCTCGAGATAGAAAGAGAGAAGTACGAACAAACGGTCAAAAGAGGCCAAGGGCTCGTCAGAAGGATCATCCTAGAACAGAAGACGCAGACAAGCGCCGAGGTTCCATTAGAGAAGCTGATCGAACTATACGATTCCCATGGACTCACACCTGAAGTTGTGAGCGAGATGGCGAAAGCTGAAGGCGCAGAGGTAAAGGTACCCGAAAACTTCTATAGTTTCGTGGCTGCGAGGCACCTAGAGGCGCCGAGAACCCTGAAGCCAGCCACTACTGAGGCCATAGAGGATTTCGACAAGGCGTTCGTAGGCTTACCTGACACCTGCAGACTCTACTACGAGAATGTTTACACCTCTGAGTTCAAGGCCAAAGTTTTGCGCTTATCCGGTAACCGAGTTGTCTTAGGCAGGACTGCCTTCTATCCTGAAGGCGGAGGTCAGCCTGCGGATCATGGCTTTCTAGAGTTCAATAGGACCCGATCTCGGGTTCTGGATGTTCAGAAAGTCGGTGGCATCATAGTCCATTTCGTAGAGGGTGCCGCCCCGAAAGAGGGCAGCGAAGTCAGAGGAGTAATCGATTGGGAACGGCGGGTCAGCCTCATGAGGAATCATTCTGCCACGCACGTTGTCATGGGTGCTGCCAGGCGAGTCCTTGGGCAGCATGTCTGGCAGTCTGGAGCCCAGAAAGATGTGGACAGGACTCGGCTAGACATTTCCCATCCCAAACGTTTGACTCGTGATGAGGTCAATGAAATCGAAAGGCTGGCCAACGAAGTGGTCATGAAAAACCTGCCGGTCAAATCGTTCTGGATGCCCCGAGAAGAGGCTGAGAGACGATATGGTTTCAGACTCTACCAAGGTGGCGTAGTGCCCGGTCGCGAGATAAGGGTTGTGGAGACTGAAGGTTGGGAGGTTGAGGCTTGCGGTGGAACCCACTGTGAATCGACAGGCGAGGTAGGCTTGATAAAAATAATTCGCACAGAAAGAATCCAAGACGGTGTCGAAAGGGTGATCTACGCCGCTGGCGGCTCAGCGGTCAAGACCGTCCAAGAGATCGAAGCCAAAGTTGTCAAGGCTGCGGAACTGCTGGGTGTCCAGCCGGAGAAGGTTGAGAAGACCTTGGGGCGCATGGTCTCCGAATGGAGGCAGCTGCGCCGGGAAAAAGAAAACCTGACCAAGAGCCTTGCCAAGTTCATGGCTGAGAAGTACCTTTCAACCGCTGAAAAGATTTCAGGTTTGAGGGTGGTCTCAGAGATCATTCGCGAAGAAGAAGCTAACCTAGACTTGCTCATCAATGTGTCCAACGAACTCGTCAAAGCAGAACCGAAAGTCGTGGCCATCTTCGTCTGCGTGGACCAGAATGCGAGGCTCATCGCCATGGTTGGGAAAGAAGCACAGAGACGCGGAGTTGATGCGCGGGAGATCGCCCGACAGGGAGCACCTGAGCTGGGCGGAGGAGGAAGCGGAAAACCTGAATTTGCCCAAGGTGGAGGAACCCATGTTGAAGGAGCATCCAAAGCCTTGGAAAAGGCTAAAATGGTCATACGCAAGAGAGTCAAGGGGTGAGACCGATGGCTGTGAACTGGAGAGAGATCGAAGATAGATGGAGAAAGGAGTGGGAGAGAGCAGGGACCTTCGAGGCGAACCCTGACCCTAGACGGAAAAAGTGCTTTGTAACTTTCCCATATCCTTACATGAACGGTCCGCTGCACCTCGGGCATGGTTTCACCGCGACTCGCGTAGATGTCTACGTTCGTTTCATGCGAATGAGAGGTTTCAACACGCTTTGGCCTTGGGCTTGGCACTGGACAGGTGAGCCGATTGTGGGCGCTGCCTTGCGGGTGAAGAGGGGAGATGGGGAAATTATCAAGGCACTGAGAGAGATCGATGGTGTCCCCGAAGAAGATCTGGAAAAGTTTGTTGACCCAGTCTACATGGCCAACTACTACACGCGTGAAGGCAAAGAGGCGGCAAAGAGAATAGGGTTCTCAATTGACTGGAGAAGAGAGTTTCACACGACTGACCTGGAACCTACTTACAGCCGTTTCATCGAGTGGCAATATGATACTCTGCGCGAAAAGGGATACGTTGCCAGAGGGACTCACCCCGTGGTTTGGTGTCCAAATTGTCAAAGCCCAACAGGCGACCATGACAGGCTTGAAGGAGAGGGCGTGTCGCCTGAAGAGTACACTCTATTGAAGTTTCCATTCAACGGTGCTTTCCTGCCTGCAGCAACTTTCAGGCCTGAGACGATCTACGGCGTCACAAACATGTTCATGAACCCCGACGCCATCTATGTTGAAGCGAAAGTTGACGGTGAGACATGGATCATTAGCAAAGAAGCCATCCTCAAGCTCTCCGAACAGTTGAAGAAGGTTGAGGCACTCCGAGAGCTCAAAGGAGCCGAACTCATTGGCAAGTACTTCCAGGACCCGATAACAAAGAAAAGACTACCCATACTGCCAGGATGGTTTGTCGACCCGAACTCAGCCACAGGCGTAGTCTACAGCGTTCCAGCCCATGCCCCAGCCGACTGGATAGCCCTGATAGACCTGGTCAAAAATCCCGAAGGCTTGAGAAAGCTCGGCGTCGACCCAGAAGTCGTAAAACAGATCAAGCCTATCTCTCTGATCAGCATTGAAGGGTTCGGCAACTTTCCCGGCGTCGAGATCATCGAGCAGATGAAGGCCAAGGACCAGTTTGACCACAAAGTCGCCGAGGCAACCTCGATCATCTACAAAAAAGAGTTCCACACAGGCACACTGAAGCCTATCACAGGCAAGTACGCTGGCAAAAGGGTCCAAGAGGTCAAATCTGAGCTTGTCGACGATTTCAGGAAAGCCGGCATAGCAGACTCGATGTATGACCTTCCCGAGAAAGTCATGTGCAGATGCACTACAGCATGTATCGTCAAGATTCTTTCAGACCAATGGTTCCTACGATATTCAGACCCTGAATGGAAACGACTAGCCCATGAGGCTGTAGATGATGCAGAGGTCTTTCCCGAGACCGCACGCGCCTACTTCCACGATAAGATTGATTGGCTTCACGATTGGGCCTGCGCCCGTAGAACCGGACTTGGGACGCCTTTACCTTGGAGTCCGGGGTGGATAGTGGAGACGCTCAGCGACTCAACGATTTACATGTCCTTCTACACGATCGTCAATCTTATTCGTGAACATAGCATCAATCCCAACCAGCTCACAAACGAGGTCTTTGACTACATCTTCTTCGGAAAAGGCAAGCCGGACGAAGTGGCTGAGACCTCGGGCTTACCACCTTCATTACTGGGGAAGATGAGAACTGAGTTCACCTACTGGTACCCTGTGGACATGAGGATCTCAGCCAAGGAGCTAGTCCCGAATCACTTGACCTTCTTCATCTTTCAGCACATAGCCCTCTTTCCAAAGCAGCACTGGCCACAAGGCATAGGCGTAAATGGAGTGCTGACAATCGAGAGCGAAAAGATGTCAAAGTCCAAGGGCAACTTCTTGACCTTGAGACATGCGGTCGACCGTTTTGGAGCTGACGTGACAAGGCTAACGCTGGTCCTAGGCGCAGAGGACATGGAGGACCCCGATTGGCGAGACGAAAACGCAAGAAGCATAGACGCGAAACTGAAAGCCATGCATAGGTTTGTGAATCAGATGGTCGATCTCAGGGGTGAAACGGAAGCCAGGAACGTGGACCGTTGGCTACTCTCTGCCATTCAGAAAAGGATCGAAGCAGTGACGGCTGCCATCGAAGTGCTCAAGACTAGAACGGCTGCTGAGGTTGCCTTCTTCGAGGTCTGGAATGACATACGGTGGTATCTGAGACGAACCACCAGCCCCAACCCAAAGGTCCTGAAGGAAGTGGCAGACATATGGATCCGTCTGCTGGCTCCTTTCACACCTTACATAAGCGAAGAGCTCTGGCATCTTCTGGGGAACGATGGGCTAGTCTCCAAGGCAGAGTGGCCCCGCTACGACGGCTCAAAGATCGACGTGAAGGCAGAGGAAGCTGAAGACCTAATCAGGGATCTGATCGGGGATACGACGAATGTGATCAGGGCTACCAAGATGACTCCCAAAAGAATCTGCTACTACGCGGCTGCAGGCTGGAAGTGGAAAGCCTACCTAGAGCTTCTCAAGAGAGCGGTCTCACAAAAGGTTGAGATGCGCGACGCCATGAAAAGCCTCACTATGGATCCTGACCTGAAGAATAAGGCTAAGAACTTGGCAGATTTCGTAGGCAAGACAATAACGGAAATCAACGCGGCCCCCGAAGACCGTAGACAGAGAAGGCTTGAGAGCGGACGCCTAGACGAGAAAACCGTTGTGAATGAGGCAGCAGGTTTTCTCGAGAAAGAATTCAGCGCCAAAGTCTCTATCTACGACGAAGAAGACCAAGGAAAATACGACCCGAGAAACAGAGCGTCGGCGGCGAAGCCTTACAGGCCCGCCATATACATCGAATAGGCAAGAAGATCACGCGCTCATTTGCTGCGCGCATGCTCCTTACTTTGCTCAACAGTGTTTGGCTACGTATGTTGCGAAACTCTCCCGACGGATAGATGCCGACGGCAGCACGAGGAATGCAGCTGCTGTTCCAAAGCCTAGACTTATATGCTTCATTCTAATAGATAAGAGGGGAGAGTACGGGGAGACGGATGAATGAGGATTCCGCGATTTTCGGATAAAACAGTTATCTTCATCGCCGCCGCTTTCGCAGCAGGAATAGTCATTCCGAGTTTCATTCTTGGACTCACATTCTACGCTAGTACGGCAAATCTTGGTATAGAGCAAACCTTTGACGAATTATCAGCCAGCCTTGGAGGCCGGTATAGCCCTTATCAGGCAAAGCCTGCTCAGGAATCCCCCTACTCTCTTTTAGAGGCCATTGGGAGGATGATGGTTTACACGGCTCATTTGAACCTTGAGGTAAGCGATGTTGATTCGGCGATAGTCAGCATTCATGGGATTGCCATGGACTTGGGAGGAAATGTGACAAGTATCTCGACCTCTAAAGAGAGTGGGAGAAGAATGGGCGTGGTAACCATTCGCGTACCACAGGAGAGTTTCTATGATGCCATACAAGCAATCGAGAATCTGGGAGATGTGGGGAGGAAGGAAGTAAAGGGCGAAGATGTGACCGAACAGTACGTTGACCTTTCAGCCCGTCTAAGCAACTTGAAGAAGCAAGAGCAAAGACTCATAGAGATATTGGAAATGTGCACAACGGTGCAAGATGTTTTGAAGGTAGAATCAGAGCTGAACCGGGTAAGGGAGCAAGTCGAACAGCTCACCGGGCAGATCCAGTACTTGGAATCCAGAATCGATCTTGCTACCATCATTGTCTCACTGGGCGAACCGGGAGGTCTGATTGCCATCCCACAGATAAACTGGGGAAGACCGGTTGAGGCGGGGCTTTGGGGAGTGTTTGTAGTCTTTCAGGGGTTGATTGCCTTAGCTATTGTTGCTACACCGTTCATCGCGATTGGAACCCCCATATATTATGTTTACAGAAGGAGACAGACGAAAAACAAAGCCTCCCCCTAGAAGCCCACCCCTCCCTGTTTCCGGTCTGAACATCTTCCAGGGTGGAAGGGGTGAGGCAATCCGAAGCCAAGCATATATACCAGCAGAACCCTATGAACCCAGCATTGCGCGACTGGAAGCTGTGGCAGGATGGAAACATGAGGAAACGTGACTTCTTAACTCTGCAGGACTACTCAAAGGAAGAGATATGGGGACTGCTAGAGAACACGCGTAGGTTCAAGCAGAAGACTGCTACTCGCAAGGAAGCCCGGAAACTTGAGGGGAAGTCGATCGCGTTACTTTTTCAGAAGGCTTCGACCCGGACACGTGTCTCTTTCGAGGTCGCCGTGAACCAGCTAGGCGGACAGGCCATATATCTGGGGTGGCAAGAGGCACACCTGGGCCGAGGCGAGACGATTGCTGATACGGCTCGGGTTCTGAGCCGATACGTTGATGGCGTCGTCGCAAGAGTCTACAGGCAGGCTGACCTAGACGAGATGGCGGAGTACGCTGACGTATCGGTGATCAACGCCCTCTCAGATCTGTTCCACCCATGCCAAGTTGTAGCCGACCTGTACACTATCTTGGAGAGACGGGGTTCGCTGGAAGGCTTGAGGGTTGCCTACGTGGGCGACGGAAACAATGTCTGCAACTCTCTGCTCATAGGATGTAGCAAAATCGGCGTCAACATATCTGTGGCATGTCCCTCGGGCTACGAGCCTTACAGCAAGGCCATAGAATGGGCTCGGAAAAACTCGAAGGCGAGCGGATCGACTGTCGAGATACTTCGAGAGCCAAAGGAGGCGGTCAGAGGCGCCGACGTCGTCTACACCGACACTTTTGTGTCGATGGGCGACGAAGCAGAACGCGAAGACAGGCTCAAAGTCTTTCTACCCAAGTACCAAGTGAGACCCGACCTCTTCAGAAACGCGGCTGACGATGCCTTGTTCATGCATTGCCTACCAGCCCACCGCAACGAGGAAGTCACCGACGAAGTCATAGACGGACCTCGGTCAATTGTCTGGGACGAAGCAGAAAACCGCCTGCACACAGCAAAAGCTATATTGGCAGTGGCTATAGGGTAGTCCTAGATCAATGTTTCCTCATAACCCTTAAATAATGGAGCAAATCTCAGAAGATACTGGTTCCAACCTAAGGAGAAGCCAAATGAGCGAGAAAAACAAGCACCAACTCTTCGGCAAATGGAGCATGGATGTGGAAGTGCGAGACTTGGGGCTCCAAAGATACGTTTCCATCAATCCACTTCATATTCCGCATACCATGGGGAGACATGAGCATCGCAAATTCCATAAGGCTAGAGTAAACGTCGTTGAAAGGCTTGTGAACAACCTCATGAGGCCTGGAAAGAACGCAGGCAAAAAAGCAAGAGCCCTACACTTCGTCAGGAACTCATTTGAGATAATCCACCTACGCACAGGGCAGAATCCTACTCAAGTCCTTGTCCAAGCAGTCGAGAATGCCGCGCCGTGCGAAGACACGACACGGGTTAGCTACGGAGGGATAGCTTACCATCAGGCTGTCGACGTATCTCCCCAGCGAAGGGTCGATCTGGCTCTGCGATTCATCGCGGAGGGAGCCAGAAAAGCAGCCTTTAACAACCCGAAGCCTTTTGAGGAGTGCCTCGCAGAAGAGATAGTTGCGGCAGCTAACAGGGACGCGGGAAGCTATGCCGTCAAGAGACGAAACGAGATGGAAAGAATAGCGATGCACGCTCGCTAGGCGCCACTTTCTGCCTTGGGACTTCCCGTGCTGAAATGGATAAATAACTGTTTTGCAGTAATCTTACGCGTATTGGACATCATTATCCTAGGAAATCAGACAACATGACAACTTCAGGGAGATCGCCCCTCATCTTGGAAGAGAACGAGGTATGAGCCTGCTAATAAGGAACGGGTTCGTCTACGATCCGCTGAACTGCGTCAAAGGAGAACGGATGGACATTGCGATCAAGGAGGGCAAAATCGCTGATAGGGTGAATGCGAATAGGGTGAAGGTGATCGACGCCTCAGGAATGGTTGTGATGCCGGGCGGAGTTGACATCCATACCCACATAGCAGGTGCTGAGGTGAATGCGGGGCGCCTTCTCAGACCAGAAGACCACATCAGAGACGTAGAGTCCAAGACAACGATTACCAGATCAGGCGTTGGTCATTCTATCCCTTCCACCTTCACAACCGGTTACCGCTATGCTCGGATGGGGTATACGATGATCTGCAACCCATCTATGCCCCCACTTGAGGCTAGGCACACTCATGAGGAGCTCGAGGACACACCGATCGTTGACAAGGCCACTTTTCCCCTACTCGGGGACTGGTGGTTTGCCCTTGAGTACCTCCGAGACGGTATGATCAAGGAATGTGCGACACATGTGGCTTGGATGATCCTAGCGACAAAGGGCTATGCGATCAAGATCGTGAACCCGGGCGGTGTTGAGGCTTGGGGTTTCGGCAGGAACGTCAGGGACTTAGATGACCCTGTCCCAAACTTTGGCATCACTCCGAGGGAGATTGTCCGTGGACTCTGCAAGGTGAACCAGATTCTCAACATGCCCCATACGATCCATGTGCACACTAACCGTCTAGGTCAACCGGGCAACTACCTTACAGCCATCGAGACAATGGAGACGGTAGAGGACCTAGCCAAGGGAGATGACCCGGTTATTCACATTACGCATTGCCAGTTCAGTGCATTCAAGGGGGACGATTGGCGAACTATGAGGTCAGGCGCGGAAGAGATAGCCAAGTATGTGAATCATCACTCTCACGTGACGCTTGACATGGGACAGGTTGCCTTCACAGACACGACGACCATGACTGCTGACGGTCCCTGGCAGTATACGCTTTATGAACTGAGCGGCAATAAATGGATCAACCATGACGTGGAAACCGAGACAGGCGCCGGCATAGTACCCTTCAGGTATAGGCGCAAGAGCTACGTTCATGCAACAATGTGGTCTATAGGGCTTGAACTCGCCCTTCTTGTCAAGGACCCATGGAAGATGTACCTAACCACAGATCACCCCAACGGCGCACCTTTCACCACATATCCCCAAATCATCACGTGGCTAGTGAGCAGTAAAGCCCGAGAGAAGATGCTCAGGAGAATCAACAGGAAGGCCAGGAAGAGATCCTTACTTCCGAGCATTGATAGAGAGTATAGCCTGGAGGAGATTGCCATAGTGACGCGTGCAGGGCAGGCGAAGGCTCTGGGGTTGAAGAACAAGGGACACTTGGGCGTTGGTGCCGACGCTGATGTTGCCATATATGGCTTAGACCCAAGAAAGACAGATGCCTCTACGGATTACAGAACCGTGCGCAGAGCCTTTCAGAAAACTGCTTACACCATCAAAGGCGGGAAAATCGTGGCAAAAGACGATGCCGTAGTAGAATCAGTCGATGGAAGAACCTTCTGGACCGACATCACAGTCCCATCCTGTCTCGGAACCAACCCCTGTCCAGAAGTCCTGCAAGACTTGAGAAAGAGGTTCAGAGAATACTGGACGGTGGAGTTCGAGAACTATTTCATCCCCGAAAGATTTTTGAAAGCCTCAGCACCTATCCAAGTCAAGCCCGAGATGTGAAGCCATGGTCATCCTAAACCCCAGACGTTCACTTGAAGTACCCGTCTACGCCGACTGCATATCACCGGATATTTTTGCGGAGAGATTCAGGAAGGAAATATCCGCGCTAAATCTTTGGGAGGGAAATAGGCAAAGGCTACTCGGCGATCTGTTCAACATCCAAGATGAAGATGTTGACAATCCAGTGGAGACTACTGTTCAACTCAAGGGCGACCTTCGGAAGGTTCGGATGATCGGCGCCAAAATGTCAATGGGGAAGATAATCATAGAAGGCGACGTAGGCATGCACCTGGGTGCTATGATGAAGGGCGGCGAAATCCTTGTTAAAGGAAACGTTGACTCATGGTTAGGATGCATGATGGAAGGCGGAAGGATCGAGGTCACTGGTTCCGCGGCTGACTATGTCGGCGCGCCGCACCGTGGAAGCACAGATGGCATGAAAGATGGGACAATAGCCATTCACGGGAACGCGGGAAATGAGGTTGGATGCTACATGAGAGGCGGACTGATCAGGATGGACGGAAACGTAGGCGAGTTCGCGGGCATCCATATGAGAGATGGGACCATACTTGTTCAGGGAGACTGTGAAGGTCGGGCAGGGGCGGGAATGGTTGACGGAAAGGTCATCATCTGCGGCTATGTCCCCTCGGTTCTACCTACATTCACCATAGACGACATTAGACCTAACGTGAAGATTGACGGAGAAAAAGTCACAGGTCCTTTCTACAGGTTCACCGGAGACTCAGCAGAGAACGGCAAGGGAAGACTATTCGTCTCCAAAAATGCAAATGCACATCTCGGTTTCTTCGAAAGATATCTATAGGTGAAACCGCCGGGGAAGAGAAACTTGCCTGAACTAAGCGTGAACAAGAATGCCTTGAAACTCATGAAAGACTTGTGCGACGAAGCAGAAAGGTACGGCGTGATTGCCAGAGAAACCGGTCTGGGAACATGCATAGTCGATGCTGGTATAGAAGCAAGAGGAGGCTTCCTCGCAGGCAAGATAGTGACTGAAATCTGCCTAGGCGGACTTGGCGAAGCAACCATAAACCCAGCGAGGATAGGAAGTCTTGAGCTTCCATCAATCTCAGTCTCCACTGACCACCCAGCCGTCTCGACCCTGGGGTCCCAGCTGGCAGGATGGCAAGTCAAAGTCGGCGACTATTCAGCCGTTGGCTCAGGACCAGCACGCGCTCTGGCATTGAAACCCAAGTCCATATACGCAAAAATCGGCTATAGAGACGAATCCGATGTGGCTATTCTGGTGCTTGAAACGTCAAAACAGCCTCCTAAGGAGGCTTTAGGCTACATCTCGGAGTCCTGCCATGTCTCACCTGACAAGCTTTTTTTGATCTTGGTTCCGACCACATCGCTCACAGGATTTACACAGATCTCGGGAAGAATCGCTGAAACGGGTATCCACAAGATAGTGGACCTGGGCTTCGATCCGAGGCTCATAATGCATGCGTGGGGATGTGCTCCGATCTTGCCGATCCATCCTGACCATGTTGAGGCGATGGGAAGAACGAATGACGCTATACTATACGGTGGCGTTGCCTACTATACCGTAAGCTATGAAGACGACCGGGCTCTCAAAGATCTGGTAGACCGATCAGTCTCTTCTGCCTCAGAACAGTATGGACGCCCCTTTGCCGAAATCTACACAGAAGCAGACTTTGACTTCTACAAGATAGATCCAAGCATATTTGCCCCAGCCGTGATGACTGTGAACAATGTCAGAACTGGAAGAACCTTCACGGCGGGTAGGATCAACGCGGACGTGCTAACCAGATCTATAGCCCGGTGAAGAACAGAGGCCGATATTGAGATTCCATCTTATGCTCTAGGGATCCACATTTTTGCTTTTATGCCGGAACCGACCGCCCTAGCAAGGACATAGCCAGCTGGGATCGTGTAAAGAGCAAGGGTGGCATTGAAAAACCCGATGGCTGGAAGCAACGCTGTCACGACATCTTCCGGCATACTGAAGCCTATTGGAGGGGGATACCTTATGAAAGCCCAGTTCACAAAGGACATTGTGACCACCCTCAAGATTGCTCCTAGAGTCGTCGAAGCAAGGGTAATCGCAGCTTCCTTCGTGCCGATGGAACGTCCAGCTACTATCTGATGCGCTGAGTATACACCGGAAAGCATGCCTAGCACCGCCACGAGATTATAGATGGGACCCGTGGGTAGAGCGCCAGGGAACAACACGAATAACGCAGCCGTGTTCAGGACGGCCGTCGCGACTCCGATCTTAGGTCCGAAGAGCAGGAACGCAGTGATTATGGGTATCTCCCATATTTGGTAATACAAGAATGGGGCATAGGGCGCAGGAACTTTGAAGGGATTCAGGGCGACTGCGAGGGCAGCGAAGACTGCTACGACGGCAATGGTTCTGGTGTTCATGTGTTTGCCTCTCTGCAAAGTTCGATTGGACGATCTCCTCTAGAATGGAGCTTCCTATTTAAGAGTTCCTACTCAAAATTGAGGGGAACATAGAACTCTGCGAACGAATGAGGAAGAACCGTTAGTGGACTAGGTCTGTCGCACTCTGATGCTTCTTTCTGGACAAGGTGACCAGCAGATCAAAGGCTTTCTTTTCTTCGTGAATAGGCCTCGTTCTGATCATTCCTTCCGATTCGGCTCTGTTGAAGAGTTTCTCGCCCTTTTCCGTGCGCAGAATAGTGAATGTCCAACCGTCTAAGCCCAGTCCCCCTACTGATATGTCAGCCAGCTCAGCTGAGAAATCCGGACAGTCAGAGAGGCAGTTGCTGGAGTATCTCTTCACCTCCTTCAACGGAACAGCGAGGCTGTTGCCTGATTTTGACGTTATGATCAGTCTTCCCTTTATGTTAACCTTAACGACCTCCCAAGGGTCAATTCCAAGATGCCCTTTTATAAGCTCCTTCACAAGTCCATTATAGGTGAAGCATTCACTGCAGAGGAGACCGATTGTGAAGCCTAGGGACTGAGAATACTTCTTCAACGGAAGAGCTTGAATCTTCCTGACGGCGTGTATCTGACAAGGCGTGCCCACGAAGGCAAGGTTCTTCCTTCTCTGCAGAATTCCTTCCTTGACTGCAAGCATGTTCGGCGAGTACGTATACCTTGTTCCAGCGCACTGTGCGATCTCGCCTCTTGTCAGAGCAAGTCTTGGAACAGCTTTCAGAGGCTCTGTTTCACTGACGCCTGATAGGACGGCACCGTCAATAAGCCCGCTATCTAGAGCGTAAGCAAGAAGGGTTGTGACGATTCCGCCGTCCTGACAGACCTTTCTGATAGCCTCGTCTTTGGTCTGAGCTATGACTATCTGTCTGAAGACGCCGAAGTCTTCGTCCTCTCTTCGTGCTCTGCCAAAAACGAACTGGTCCATCGCAGGCATCGAAGGCTCATACCTAGGACAGATCTGGGCACATATACCACATGACTTACATTCCTTTGTCAGGACAGGTTTCCCGTCGACGTATTCGAGGCAGTTAGTAGGACACACAACCACGCAGGAACCGCAACCTATGCAAACGGAGGGCAGAACTTTCCTTCCTAGAGTCTCTTCGAAGCTAGCCTTCGGGATAGTGGGCAAAGATTCCACCGCTTGTTTGCGCTTGCTATGAAGCTTTATGAGTTGCCTCAGGCATTAATATATGCTTCTCGAGATCATGAGCCGAGGAACATGAATGGCGAATCCCTCAAATCTCATCAACGAAGCATGTAAGACAGATTCCCACAGTTTTCTCAGACTGGTTGCCCATGTCAGTCGGATCTTATCAGCAGAAACGGAAGGCTCTGGGAAGCAGCAGATTACAGGAAGGTTAGTGCACATGCCTCCTTTGGGCGAAGCAATAGTCGTAGGCGACATACACGGCGATCTGAACAGCCTTGAACATATCCTGGATGAAACAGAGTTCCAAGAGAAAGCCCAGGGCAGCAAGGAAATGTACCTAGTCTTTCTCGGGGACTACGGAGACCGGGGGTCTCACTCGGCCGAGGTCTATTACGTCGTCTTGAGTCTGAAAAGCATGTTCCCAGAGAGAGTTGTGCTTCTCCAAGGAAATCACGAGGGACCCGAAGACCTTCTTGCCCATCCTCACGACCTACCCTATCATCTGCAGGCGGAATTCGGTGCGGACTGGCGTCCCGTCTACACGGAGCTCAGCCGATTGTTCAGACGTTTCTACACAGCGGTCATTATTGAAGGGAGGTGCGTAATGCTTCACGCAGGGGTCCCAAGCAGGGCGAAAAGCCCAGACGACGTTGCCTACGCTCACAACAAACATCCAACAGAGAGTCATCTAGAGGAGATTCTCTGGAGCGACCCGGCTGAGGGCGTCACTGGAACGCGGCCGTCGCCTAGAGGTGCGGGGAACCTTTTTGGCGAGGATGTGACAGACGGCTTCCTGAAGATGCTTGGCGTTCGTTTCGTTATTAGAGGTCATGAGCCGGCGACCGATGGATACAAGATCAACCATGGCGGCAAGGTTGTAACTCTCTTCTCAAGAAAGGGCTCACCATATTCCAACAGTTACGGAGCATACCTCACATTCGACTTATCTGAGACCTACGAATCAGCATTTGAGCTTGAGCCTTCTATCCGGAGATTCTGACGGGGAACTGCTGTCCGAGAAGTAGACATCGAACCTTTATAATAGCCTGACAACAATAGTTCAGAATCCGCGCACAAAGAGGCAAGGGTAAGAATCTTGTTGACCACATGGCTGGGCTTCTTCTTGGCGATGGCTTCTCTACTCATGCTGTCCCAGAAGAATCTGGGTTTCGCGATGCTTGTTGGTGCAGCGATCCTTGGCGTTCTGACGATACCTGAACATTTTCTGAGTGTGGTTTGGTTGGCGGTCACGAACCCCTCGACAGTCTTGCTGACGGTGATTGTGGGGATGATCCCGATAATAGGGGGCACTCTGAAGGCCTCTGGACAGATGGACAATCTAGTGAACAATATGAGAGTGGGAAAGCGAGCATTTCTCATGCTCTCTCCGGCTTTGGTTGGGTTGCTTCCCATGCCTGGAGGGGCTCTTCTCTCAGCCCCTTTGATTGACAGGGTAGGAGAGCACCTATCGAATCAGAGAAAAGCCGTACTGAACGTCTGGTTCCGCCACGTACTATACCTGGTCTATCCCATATCCCCGGATCTGATAGTCTCGGCTCAAGCGGCACAATTGGACGTCTACGAAAGCATTCCATACCTTGTCCCAGTCCTCCTTCTCTCGCTTTCCCTAGGATACTTCTTCTTTCTGAGAGATGCCCAAGGAAAAATGGATTATCGTGACAAATTCTCCGCCCGAGGCCTTATGCTGCCTCTTACCGCATTGCTTGCAGCCCCAGTCTTGGATATTTCGATAAAGACACTTTCCGTTCTGCCGATTGAAGAAGCCGCAACCCTGATGGGAGTGTCAGCCAGCTTACTGATCGCCTTAGCCGTCGACAGAAAGAGTCTGAGGAAGTTAAGCTCGGTTGTCTTGGAAGCAAGACCTTGGGATTTTGGTCTAGCTATGATAGGAATAATGGTTTTTCTCAATGTCTTCAGTAGTTCAGGCATTCCTCAGCTGATAGAAAACACTGGTATCACGGTAGAGCTGCTCTTTGTCGCCGGTTTCCTTCTAGGTTTTGGCACTGGAAGGATCATAACTCCTGCGGGGATAATCTTTCCGATATTCCTTACGAAGTTTGGAGCCATGCCCTTCCCAACCTTTGCTATCATGTACTTCGCCGTTTTCCTAGGCTATGTGGTGACGCCGGTACATCCTTGCGTCTCTTTTTCAGTCGAATCCTTCAAGACCGACATCAAGGACTATTTCAAGGCAGTTCTGCCGCCGGCGTTGATTGCACTCTTTTCCAGCTTTTTCGTACTGTGCGCCATGAACCTGTGGTGATCCAAGACGACACTCACTCCCGTACTAGTGAACCTTCGGAGCGTTGCTGCCAATCTTGGAGGAGCCCTCTTTCGGTCAGCAATCATTTCTGATCCTAGAAGAAAGGCTCGAACCCTCCGACATCGACAATATAGACTTTTGATTCCTAAGCTTTAAAAAGCCATTGTAGACATCTCCTTAATCGAACTTGAAGAAAGGCGAACAAAGATGAGGCAGGTATCGGCTTTCAGGATAGATCTGAACAAGATTGAAGGAGACGGACAGTTCCCCTGCCCGTCCTGTAAGACAGTGATCTCTCCTGATGACGAATCGGATGCTACCTACGAGATTGTCGATGTCGATACAAAGGAAGACGGCTCGCTTGAGATGCTGACCATTCACTGCAAGAACTGCGGAAGCACCATACATCTTGAGGGTTTTGAGCTGCTAGACCAGCTAGGCAACTTAGACGATTCAGACGAGTCCTAAGAATCCATCCACCTGCCAGGAACGATAGGTTTTTCTTTCCGATCTTTGATTCCCTTTTCCTGGTGGCAGGCCTGAAACTGGAAGGCGTTTTCACATCAACGATCGGAAGCTTCCCTCTTGATGATTCCGATGCCAACAGAGGGAGGTGCATAGAGGATCTTCTAACCCTCGGAATAGATTTCCCTGTCTATCCGCAGCTACTGGATATGGGCAGACAGTTCTTGCGGGATTTGGCTGAGCAAGACGACAGAATTGCCACGGAAGGAGGTCGATACAGACTCAGAGGCAGAGAGATAAGGCAGGATGTGGCTCCGCCAGGTCTGGAGCCTTTCTTCTGGACTCTCAGATACCTTGAAGAGAAAGGCGTGAAAGAGAAGGCGGGACTGAAGGCAGCCGTGACAGGACCCTTCACCCTGGCATCGTATATTGAGATTGGGGCGGGCGCCTTCCCCTCTAACACAGCGGTCTCTGACCTGGAGCTGGTTAACCAGCTTGCACGCGTGCTTTTCAGAAGCTGCGAAACTGTCTCAAAAGATGCCAACATGATATCGATCGACGAACCTGTGCTGGGGATGCTTGTCGGATCCAAAATAGCCCTAGGATATAGCGAGAAGGACATAGTCGATATCTACAATGACCTGGCGAAGTCATGCAGAGGCAGGTTTGTCGGAACGCACATTTGCGGAAGAATCTCACCAAGACTGGCAAAGATCCTGTTGAAGACTGATCTTAGCTTCCTAAGCCATGAATTCTATGACACAAGGGGAAATATCGATGTCTACTCGCCCAAGGAGGTGAGGCAGTCCGGAAAAGTGCTGTCTGTCGGTTGTGTGTCTAGCAGGAGCCTGGCACTGGAAAGCCCGGAAGAGATTCTAGCAGTGATGCTAAGGTTCCGCGAATACGGAGACACTTTATTCTTCACTCCTGACTGCGGTTTCAGAAACCTAGTTGCGAACGGTTCAAAGGAAAAGGGATATAAGATATCGCTGAAGAAGCTCGAGAATATGGTTAGAGCAACAGAGAAGTTCAGGGCTGCAGAATAGGTGATTAGGCTTCCTGTTCGCCGCTTTCTAGATTAACCCTACCTCGCGAAGTATTCTTCTGAACTCTTCTTCTCTAAGCGATGCTCGTCTTCCTTTGGCGTAGATCCCCTTAACCTTCTGCACCGCGATGTCGAGCTTCTCTTTGCTCGGTGGCGTCCCGGTGGTCTCTTCAATCTTGTATCTCACGATTGCCTTCCCAGACTGCTTGCCTATGGTCAGCCGGCGCCTGTTCCCGACCAGTTCAGGAGGGTAGGGTTCATAGGTCAAAGCGTCGCTTAGAACGCCGTGCGTATGGATGCCTGACTCATGCGCAAAGGCATAGTCGCCCACTATAGCCTTGTTCGGGGGAACTACATAGCCCGTCGCCCGACCTATGAAGTCAGCCACTTGTTTGAGCTTCTTTATCTTCCCTTCAAACTTGCCCACGCCGTGATGCATAAGAAGGTTCATGATAACCTTCTCGGTTTCAGCATTTCCGGCTCTTTCGCCGATTCCAAGATATGTTGTGCTTGCGTAGACCCTGTCCCAGATACCTGACGCAGCTCTTACGGCGGCTAAGGTGTTTTCAACGGCGTTCCCGAAGTCGTCGTGGGCGTGAATTTCGACATCCTTGATCTTCGTCTCAGCCTTTATTGCCCTTACCTTGATCGGAATGCCGCTGGGCAGAGGAGCGTTGACTGCCGACAAGCCCACACCAACGGTATCACAGATCCTGTAGCATTGGGCGCCTGCATCAGCCATAGCATTGATGAAACGTTTCTCGAATTCCCAGTCAGCTCTGGTACTGTCTTCGCCGTGAACAAAGACTCTTAGGCCGTGGTCCCTCGCAGCATACTCGACAACGTCGACAACTCTGTCCAAGAGTTCGTCCGCGGTCTTATCGGGCCATTTCGCCTTAAAATGGATGTAGGAAACGGGATGCGAAACTCCGATGTCTTCAAATCCGCAGCTTATAGCGTCGTCAATATCATCTCTCACAGCTCTACACCATCCCGCTATGCTGGCGTTTAGACCCATGCTGTGGATCAGCCTTGCTGCTTTCTTGTCGGTTTTCTGAAAGTGGTGCAGCTCGATTCTCTCGACTCCGATCTCGTCCAAGAGACGGGCTATCTCCGCAGCGTCTTCGGGAGAAACAGCCAACCCTGGCATCTGGACGCCGTCTCTAAGAGTTGTATCATCGATTACCGGATCCGTCTTCAGCGGCAATTTGCTAAATCCAAGATCTGCCAGATCCATGTTGGATGCTGCTCCAAGACCTTACTGGCTGAGTGTCCAGCAAGCATATTCTACGTTAAGCCTAAAGCGGGAGGATGGAAGATTGATATCAAGGTTTCCGTATGAACCACGTTTGGGTGCTGCTCGACCATCTCGTAGATTATCTTCCCGAGTTCTTCTAGGCTCTCCGCTTCAACGACGACCACTGCGTCAAACCTTCCTAAGACCGAGCTGGCCATCTTCACGCCTTTTATCCGTCTAGACCTCACAATCTCCTCCGATGTTCCAGGCTTTACCGTGACCATCAGGAAGGCTCTTAGGGCTTTACGGCGTAAGTCCTTGGTCAAATATAGGTCACCGTTCCCTTTCATGAAGTCTTAGCAGATTCGCCGGCCGATAGACTCTCGAGTACCAAGGATGTTTCTGTGTGGATTATGTTCGGGTCCTTCTCGATGACCTTATATAGTATCTCGTTTATGCTTTCAAGGCTTGGCGCTTCTATCACGATGACGGCGTCGTATCTTCCGTAGATGGCGTCTGCTTGTGTGACTTCCTTCACTTTCCTCTTTATTCGCTCAACGACTTGCAGCGACGTCGCAGGCTTTGTCTCTAGGAATATGTAGGCTCTCATTCACCTCACCACCTCAATCCTTCTTGTCTTCAATTCCTTTAACCTTAATAGTCTAGGTACTTCATGATCTCCCAAGGGGTCACATAGAGGCAATACTGGTTCCAATCGTTCGTCTTATACTCTATAAAGGCGTCGAATATGTGGCTCCCAAGCGTCCTATGGATGACTTCGCTACTCTTCATCTCTTCCAAGGCATCTTTCAAAGTTGTCGGAAGCTCCTTTATGCCCATGGCTCTCCTCCTTTCAGGAGACAGCTTGTAGACATCTTCATCAACCGGGTCGCCCGGGTCGACCTTCTTCCTGATTCCCTCAAGCCCCGCCGTCAGCAGGCAAGATAAGGCAAGATAGGCATTGCATGAGGGATCTACCCCTCGGTATTCGACACGCTTGTGGGACGCGTAGCCTGGTCCTTTGTAGTACACTGGTATCCGCGCTAAGGCAGACCTGTTTCGGCGTGACCACATGACGTAGATTGGAGCCTCAAAGCCGGGGACAAGCCGCTTGTAGGAACTCACTGTGGGGCAGCACACAGCGGTCAGAGCTCTGGCATGTTCAAGCAGCCCACCGATAAAGTATCTTCCAACTTGGCTGAGCTCAGCATACTCGTCGCTCCTGTCGTACATGACGTTCTCTTTGCCCTCCCAGATAGAGATGTGGACATGCATCCCGCTAGCGTTGTCCAGGTAGACTGGCTTCGGCATGAAAGTGGCAATCATCCCGTGTTTCTTAGCCACATTCTTCGCTACGAACTTGTAGTACAGGGCCTTGTCAGCTGTTTCTATCAGCCCTCCGAAACGGAAGTCTATCTCAAGCTGGCCCGCGGTCGCGACCTCGTGATGGTGCTTCTCAATAGTAAACCCGAAGTAGTCTTCGAGAACTGAGGAGACCTCATTGCGATATTCGATTGTAGTGTCTTCTGGCGGTGGCCTATAGTAAGCTTCTTTGGGTCTGAGGGTGAAGTTGCCAGCAGAGATTTCAGGAGATTGAGGCACGACCCTTGGAGCGCCCCAAGAGTCACCTTCACCTCCTTTCGGGCTGACCCAAAGATCCCAAGTAAGCTTAGTCGGGTCGATTGAGGAGAAGAGGAAGTACTCCAGCTCCGGGGCAAAGCAGGCAGTGTATCCCATCGCCTCGGCTGCTTTTACCGCTCGCCTCGCAACATGTCCCCTTGCGCAGACTTCTGAGGGCTCCTTGCCGCCGTAGGCCTCGTAGACATCCCCCAAGACGATGGCGCTCTTCTGGTTCTCCTCTTTGGTCCAAGGGATTATGGCGAGGGTCTTTGGGTCTGGCATGAGGATCATGTCGGATTCTTCGATGGATTTGAAGCCTCTCACTGATGAACCATCGAAACCCAAACCGGATTCAAAGGCAGTTCCTTCAGTGAAATCTCTTGCGGGTATAACCATGTCTTGCATTAAACCGCGGATATCGACGAACGCTGTGTGAACCCATCGTACGTTGTTTTTCCTCAAGGTCTCAATTGCGCTTTCTAAGGTTGCAGCCTCCATGTAACGCACCTTGATGCTTATTCAATGGATTGACTTCTTACCATCATTCCGTATATAAATGTTTCCCCTTTGGAGCAGAAATATTTAAGTAAGACGCCATCTTACTGAATGAACGTTCAATTACATACAGAAGACAACGGTGAAAAAGTTGGAGTCAGGACCACTGGAAAAGTTCGACCAAACCGATCTGGCGATTGTCAAGCTGCTCCAAGAGGATTGCCGACTGAGCTTCAACAAGATTGCGGGCAAACTCGGCATATCAGTCGGGACAGCGTACAACCGCATCAGAAGCCTTGAAGAAAAAGGTGTATTGAAGGGGTACACTGTGCTTGTCGATCCTCTTAAGCTCGGATTCACTATGACAGCTATGGTGCTAATTCAAGCTGAGGGAACGCACCTTGTAGAGGCGGAGAAGGAGATTGCAGAGATGGAAAGCGTAGTTTCGGTTTACGATATTACTGGAGACTTCGACATCGCCGTCATTGTCCGGTTCAAAGATAGAAGTGGGTTGAACACGTTCGTGAAGAATCTCTTGTCCATGCCTTACGTGAAGAGAACGGTTACGAACGTTGTCCTCAATGTCGTCAAGGAAGATTTCAGAATTCATCTCTCCTGATGGCTTTCCTGCTACTTGGCAGGAGGTATTGAAGCCTTGAAGATTGCTATGGCTCAGGTGAACTCGACTGTAGGTGATTTGGAGGGTAATGCCAAGAAGATAAGGGCATACGTGGACAAAGCCCGTGGACTCAAAGCTGATCTTGTCATATTCCCCGAACTAGCGGTCACAGGGTACCCTCCCCAAGACCTGCTTTACGAGAAGGCTTTCGTCCGAGAGAACAAGAGCATACTGCAGGAGATTGTCAGAGACAACGCCGGGATGGTCGCTGTAGTTGGTTTCGTCGACTATGACAAGACAGGAAACTTGTACAACGCCGCAGCCATATTCGAAGGACGTGAGCATGTTGGCACCGCGCATAAGACACTTCTGCCTACCTATGACGTTTTTGACGAAGACCGATACTTCAAGCCGTCCGAAGAGCATGAAATCGAACCCGTCAATGTGGCAATCAACGGAAGAAAGACTAGACTGGGCGTGGAAATCTGCGAGGATTTGTGGGATCAACAGTACAAGTTGAAGGTTACAGATCTGTTGGTTGAAAGGGGGGCAGAGGTGATCATCAACATTTCGGCTTCACCTTTCTATGCGGGAAAAAGGTTTGAACGTGAGCAGTTGCTGAAGGAGAAAGCCTCTCGGCTCAGGGTCCCTCTGTTCTATGTCAATCTTGTCGGCGGCCAGGACGAACTCGTTTTTGACGGACAAAGCCTAGCAGTGGATTCCGCAGGAAACCTCATAGCCTTTGCTAGACGGTTCGAAGAAGACCTAGTGATCACAGATATTGACTTGGAAAGGGGAGTTGCTGAAAGGCTTAGTCTTCCACCGTATAACAGAGAGGAGGAAATGTTTGATGCCCTTGTTCTGGGAGTCCGAGACTATTTTAGGAAGACTGGCTTCCTGAAGGCCGTGGTTGCATTGAGTGGCGGAATCGATTCGTCGCTGACCGCGTGTACAGCCGTTGAGGCTCTGGGCAAGGAAAATGTCATCGGCGTCTCAATGCCTTCCAGATTCTCGAGCGAACATAGCAGGACCGATGCCCAGCGTTTGGCTGAAAATCTCGGGATCTGTCTCGTCCAGTTCTCGATACAGGATATTGTCAACCGCTACGATCGAACGCTGGAGAAGCCTTTGGAAGAGATCAGGAGACGCTTTGGGATAGACTGGAAGAGAGATGATCCGATTGCTGATGAGAACATCCAGCCCAGAGTGAGAGGAAACTGCCTTATGGACATCTCGAACCGGCTGAGGGATCTGGGAATTCTTGTGCTGAACACTGGAAACAAGACTGAGCTTGCCCTGGGTTACTGTACGCTGTACGGAGACATGACTGGAGGGCTGGGTGCGCTGGGCGACGTAAGCAAGCTTGAGGTTTACAGACTAGCCGAACACGTGAATAGAAAAGCAGGAAAAAAGATCATACCAGAAAGTGTGTTCAGCAAGAAGCCGTCGCCAGAGCTCCAAGAAAACCAGTTCGATCCCTTCGACTTCAACATAGTCAGCCCCATAGTTGACGAGATCATAGAAAACCGGAGGAGTAAACAGGAATTAGTCGAAATGGGTTACCCCCGCGATGTCGTTGAAGACACCTACAGGAGAGTCCGGAGGGCAGAATACAAGAGAAGGCAAGCTGCTCCCTGCATAAAGATTACTCGGAAAGCCTTCGGCATCGGATGGAAGATGCCCATAGTCAACAAGTACAATGGCTGACAAAGCGAGGTTCCAGTAAGCCCGCCTCGGTTGACGCAGAGCGTTTCTACACGACTCTCAGTATGTCCGGTCTGTCGCTGGCTATGCCATCCACACCTTTCTCGGCATATTCGGAGACTTCATCAGGACTGTTTATGGTCCAGACTATCACCTTTAAGCCGTTCTCGTGTGCTTTCTGGACATCGGCGGCGTGAGTGAACCTGTAGAGTGGAAGCAGATAGTTCGCCTTCAGATCTGAGGCCGCCTTTACCGGGTTCTTGTGTCTTACATAAATCAGCCCGGTTTCGACCTCTTTGTCTATGTCTCTAACCCTTCTCAGCGCGTTTTCTATGAAAGAGACGATGACAACGTTCCTCTCGAGCGCCCTTTCATGGATCTGTCTCACGACCTCTTCCTCGAGGCCTGTTTCCTTGAGTTCGATGATGATCTTCACCTTCTTGTCCAAGAAATCGAGCGCCTCTCTCAGCGTCGGTACCCTTTCGCCCTTTTCGGTGACAAATCGCTCTATCTCACCAAGCGTAAATTCACTGACCAAGCCTTTGCCATTCGTGGTTCTGTCAACCTCAGCATCGTGAATGACGACTATCTCGTTGTCCTTTGTTTTCCTGACATCGAACTCAAGAGCGTCAACGCCGAGTTCTACTGCCTTCGCAAAGCTGCGCAGAGTATTCTCCGGTTCGTAAGCCCTTGCTCCCCTATGACCAATCTTCAACATGGCTTAAGATTGAGAGTCCGCAAACTTAAGATATTCTCTTGCCTACAATTGCCTTTAGATGAGGGTACGTATTCATGACAGGTCTTATCTCGGTCTCAAGTGCGCCGATTGCCAAACTAGGGGGCAAGAAGTATTGCGACCTCGTTGGCACTCTTGAGGTGATGAGAAAAGTCTACCAGGAATCCGCGGTTGATGGCTTCGAATTGCAGCTTGAACCAGAGTGGGACAGTGAAAATCCTCCATTGACAGACACCCAGTTCGCCGATTGGAGAGAGACTCCGAAATACACAACCGGGGAAATCTCGACACTGGTAAAGAGAGAGGAAATGCCAATCTTGTCGGTTCACGCCAGCAGAGATATCGGCAGCTACCTCTGCTCAGGCCGAGAACGAGACGTAGAAAAGGGGAGACGCTTGATCCACGATTCTCTTTCCCTTTCCGAGGATCTGAGGGCAAGAGTCTGCGTGTTTCATCTTTGGGATACTTGGAAAGAAGAAATCGACGTTAACCAACTGAAGGGAATTCTACTCGACACAGCAGTTCAGTTTCTCAATGTCAAGGCCTCTGTCGAGAACATCCCAACGCGTCTCAGGGGGTGCACGCCTCTCTCATTGGTCAGCCTCTTTGACTACGTGACGTTGGATCTTAGGTGGGCATCCATGTATGACGAGTTGAACGGATTTAGAACACTAACCGACAGTATCGTGAATGTTCACTTGCGCGGAAGGCTGGAGCAAGATAGGTGGGTCTTGGATCGTTCAACCTTTGACTTCTACGAATCTTTACGTACAATAGCGACCAAGTGGAAATATTCAGGATTGCTCACATTGGAGCCAGAGGGCAAGATGGACAGCTCATGTTTTCGGGATTTCCTGAAGGCCATGTTATCTTTGAAAATCTAATGGGCAACTCAGTCAAGAATGTATGAAAAGGCTAGGTTACTGTGCCCGATACAATGCTTGAGATAACCTTTAGGAGGTCGGAGCGTGTTATGATTCCTACCAGTTTTCCTCTTCTAGTTACTAGAACTCCTGGATGAGCCTCAAGCAGCGGTCTTATTGCTCCTATGTCGGTCTCTTCAGGTACTGTGGGAAGAGCTGGCTCCATAACTCTCTCGACGGGTTCCTCAGCAATATCAGGGCTAAGGTTCCTTACGATCCCTTCTTCAGTGACCATGCCTACTACTCTGTCTCCGTCGACTACAGGCAGCTGAGATATGGCGTGCCTCATCATAAGCTCGCTCACCTTGCCAATTCTGTCCTCTGGACTTGCGACAATCACCCCGCGTGTCATTATCTCGCCGCATTTTTTCCCTCTTCCGCCGACAAGGATTTGCAGTATCTTGTTAACTGTTGACAGCCTAGGATCGACCTTCTCCCCTTCAATCTTCGCAATGTGAGCTTGTGAAACACCTACGAGTCTTGCGAGCTGACCCTGGGTTAGACCCGCTTCTGTCCGCATTTTCTTCAGCGTGGAGCCTCTCACAAGCAGTTCGATAACCTTCAGCTATTTTTGATATACTATGGTCCCAACACTTAAATATCTTTCCACATACCCGCCGTCCATTATACCTAGCCACCTCATGGGTTCGGGCAGGTTGGAATATACAAGATAATACATCTTTCCCACATGGATTATTGCGTAAATTATATATCTGGTTGAACTGTTAATTCCACACAGCAAACCCAAACGGCGATGACCCATGAGAAACATACTAGTCAACTGCCTAGAACAAATCCCTCTGGAAGACCAGAAGATCGAGGTGGTCGAAAGAAAAGGTCTGGGCCATCCTGACACGATATGTGACAGCATAATGAATGAGGTTTCGGTCGCTCTCAGCAAGGAGTATCTAGACAAAGCCGGGGCTGTGATGCATCATAACATCGACAAGTCTCTGCTGGCCGCGGGGCAGGTGGTAACGCGGTTCGGCGGAGGCACCGTGAAGAAGCCAATGAAGCTAATATTCGGCGACAGAGCGACCTTCAAGGTCGATGAGGTCGACATACCTGTAGAAGAGATTGCGGTCAAGACAGCCAGAAACTGGCTCAGGAATAACCTGAGGTTTGTGAACCCGGACAGGCACGTGATATACCAAGTAGAGATACAGCCAGGCTCATCAGCCTTGACAGACATATTCAGGAGAGGGGGGAAGGTTCTCGACGCAAACGATACTTCGGCGGCTGTAGGGTGGGCACCCTTGACCAAGACCGAGAGGAGTGTCTTAAGTACTGAAAACTACCTGAACTCGAAGGAGTTCAAATCTGTCTTTCCAGAGACCGGTGAGGATATTAAGGTGATGGGGCTCCGCAAGGGCGACGAGCTGGAGCTCATCGTGTCCATGGCCTTTGTGGACCGTTTCATCCAGAGCGAAGGGCAGTACTTCGAGAAGAAGACTGAGGTCCTTGAAGACTTGTACCGGTTCGTGAAGAAGAATAACGACTTCCGAAAGGTACAAGTGCAGCTGAATACGTTGGACGCGCCTGGAAGAGGCGTAGATGGAATCTATCTAACCGTACTCGGCACAAGTGCAGACGGAGCCGACTCAGGCCAAGTAGGAAGGGGAAACAGAGTTAACGGGTTGATCTCTCTCAATAGGCCTCAGTGTTCGGAGGCTGCGGCTGGCAAGAACCCGGTCAGCCATGTGGGCAAGATCTACAACCTCCTGACTCACAAGATCGCCAATGAGATACATCGCCAAATTCTCGAAGCCAGAGAAGTCTACGTCTGGATGCTTAGCAAGATTGGTCGCCCCATAGATCAGCCTACGGTTGTTGCCGTACAGATGATTCCGAAGCGCCACGTAGAGATCAGCAAGATAGCGAAGGATGCTGAGGCAGTCGTCGAGTATGAACTGGACAACATAGACAAGTTCTGCATGGACTTAGCTCAAGGAAAGATGCCTGTATGCTAATTGTCCCCTTCCTTGCATGATTGCCACACTCTTGGATGTCCTACTTCGGCAAAGGACCGGAGTGTCCGACGCGGAGATGTCTTCCTCCGGACTGGCCGTAGGGGCACACGTATACACAGAGCCCGCAGAGCCCTTCGCCCAACCTCTCCTTCCTCTTCTCGCTATAGTCTCTGCATAGCCGCGCGTTGAACCTGATATGCCTTGGGTCCGAAGGACGAAAAGGAACCCCTGTTATCGCCTTGACTGGGCAAATGCTCACGCAGTCTCGGCATTCCCCGCATCCCCCATCAATCTGAGAGCCAGGTTCCAGAGGCGCGTCTGTAAGTACCGTGGCAAGTCTGACTCTTGGACCGTGGCTCGGCGTGATTAGGAGGCAGCTCTTTCCTATCCAGCCTAGACCGGATAGGTGTGCCGCAAGTTTGTGGGGGATCACGCCTATCATCTTTTCGGTGTCGATGGTTTGAGAGGCTGGTACGGGATAAGCTCGGTGCCCTTCCTCTTGAATCTCTCTTGCCACCTGCAAGGCGATGTCGTCCAAGCGTGAGTTCACTGAGCTATAGAGCGCTCTGTAGCTGAAAATGGTTGCTCTGTCTTCGTGTCTATGCAGTTCATCAACAACTGCATCTAGTAGCCGCATTCCGATGGATACTGCCCTAGGGAATCCCCGCAAAGATTCCCCGCCCTGCTCGCACACAAAATCCTGAGCCTCTCCAAGGTCTGCAACACCAAACAAGTCAGCTCCCAGCTCCTTCGCGGTCCTCTCAAGCTCCATCTGCAGGGTTGATCGTCTCAACCTACGCACCCCGTAACCTATTCAGTCCTGGCGTATATTAGTCTTGGAGGATTTTCCCAAGAACCGAATACGGTTTGACTCTGCCCCATAAGTCTTAAATAAACTGATGCTCTACCTCTTGTCTAAGAGCAGGATTCCAGACGGCGAACTTCTTGCACGAAAGCAGTCACGAGAAAGAGAGTTCTGAGACTTTCCTGTCCAAGCTACGGAGACCTGAAGTCATCGCGCTGCTCGCTATTGCCATCATCTCTTTCTCAGTTGTCTATTCACAGATACTAACAGTGCCTCGCGTGCCCGAGGGGAGGCCCAGAAATATCATAGGCATCATGAGGGTTGAAGGCTACGTGGAAACCCCCTTGGTCGTTGGCCAGTACACAGATATCATTAACCAAGCGATGCTTAACGACAGCGTTAAGGCTGTGGTGTTGGTGATTGACTCTGGGGGCGGTTACGCCGACTACGTTGAGGAGATTTATCTTGACCTTCTGGAACTGAAGACACGGAACAAGCCAGTCGTAGCTTCAGTCATCACAGCGCTTTCAGGTGGCTACTATATCGCAGTTGCAGCCGATCATATCTTTGCCCTCCCCACGTCATTTGTTGGAAGCATCGGGGTAATCGGCATGGGCCCGCCTGTCCTCATACCGAGCGAGTCCGTGCTGGAGACTGGAGCGTACAAAGTCACGGGCTTCTCTAGGCTTCTCTTTTCCTTCAATCTGAGCCATGCCTTGGACAACTTCGTCTCCGCAGTGCAGGCGAATAGGGGCGATCGTCTCAAGCTCTCCTCAACCCAGCTGAAGCGGGCAATGATCTACTTGGGAAGCGAGGGTTTGGAGGCGGGTCTGGTTGATGAAGTTGGGTCTCTCCAAAGGGCGATATCGTGGGCAGTAAACGAGACGAAGCTGACACAATACGAGGTTGTTGAGCTGAGGCCGCTGACCTTGGGCTTGAATTCGTCCTGGCAGGGCTCCTCTGACTATGCGTCGGCGGAATCCGCGAATCTAACCCTGCAGGTGCTGGACAAGCTCCACCCTCCGCCCGCCATACACTATATTTACCTTCCTCCTCAAGTCATTGCTCAAAGCTCATATCCGCCTAAACCCCTAGCGACGCCGTCGACTGGCAGCGGCAATGTTCTCGTTGACCTGTCTCATGGGAATCTGGCATCATGGTGGGACTTTGACATTCTCATAACGGAGCTCGCTGTCAGAAACATTACTGTAAGCGTTGCATCTCAAAGGTATGATTTGGAGACGAGGCTATCTGACGCTACCTGTCTCATAGTTGCATCGCCTACGGAGGTCTACACAGAGGAAGAAGCCGATCGCATTGCCGAGTTTGTCAGAAAGGGCAAGATGCTGGTAATGTTCTTCGATCCAGCCTGGGAGTATATTGGTCCGGAAGGATTAGTGCAAGGATTGATTGCTCCGATCAATTCCCTTGCCACTAGGTTCGGTCTTTCTTTCGCGAAGGGATACCTCTACAACGAGGAGGAGCACTTCGGGTCATACAGAAACATATACGTGACAGACTTTGAGAGTAGCCAGCTGACCCTGAACCTAGACTCGCTTGTTCTTTTCACTGGGACCCATATACGCCCGACTGGAGAAGGCTTGGCTTGGACAGCGGACACCACATACTCTTCCGTAGCGGAGAAAGCAGACAGCTACGCCACCATAGCCATGGCGGAGAAAGGAAACGGTACTGTCATTACCTTCGGAGACCTGACTTTCCTCAGCGAGCCCTACTGCTATGTAGATGACAACTATCAACTGATACTGAACTTGGCTTCCCTCATCGCCGGAACGCAAGCCCCCGTTCACGGTGAAGAAGACTTTGAGGAACCGGTGGCGAGGCCAGATCTGCCGGTTGGAACAGAGAAGAACTTCACCGAGTGGGTCGACGGGAACGAGAGGCCTTTCAGGTGGCTTAAGGTCAGCGAGACAGAGACCATAATTGATCTTCCGAACCAGACGACTCGCTACTATCTTACCGAGGATGGTGGGTTGCGGAGATGGGTGTCAGACGGAATGGAGTGCATCTACCAGTTCCCTCTTCCCGAGCCGCCCTTCCCATTGACTGGGGGAGAGAGGTGGACGTATGAGAGCAATTACACGCTCACGGTTGAAGGTAAAGCCCATGAAGGAAACATTGCTGGGGAGGAGGCGGTTGAAGGTTTTGAAGATGTGACGGCGGGAGATGGTGAGACCTACTATTGTGCAAGGGTGGGATACAGGGAAGTGGAGCAGCTCTTATACAACGGGGCAAACATGACGACTGTAACAACGGGCAAGTACTGGGTCTCTTATGAGGCTGGAACGGTTAAGCAGGAGGCTGTCACTGATATTTTCGTGGATGGTGCCTTCGCCGGAAGAGAAACAAGGGCGCTTCTGCTGAAATCGATCCGTAAGGGACAAAGCCCATAGATACGCGTCTGGGCAATGCTTATCCAAGATGAACCTCGGCAACTGCAACTCCGAAATCGAGCATAGTCGCCAACCGAGCCGCATCCGCTTTCTCTCTGGAAGGTGTTCTCGGGTTTGCTTCTGACTTCACCTGAAGGCTTTGGTGTTCGCTGCTGATTTGTCTGACAGACCAGAAACATAGTCGGACAAAGAACAAGAGGCACGAAGTCCGTTGGAAACCCCTTCTTCTATGCTTAATGTTTCGGGTTTCCTATCTCTGGAAATGCTGGATGACCCTTTCCCCGTAAAGCCGTAGGCTGTCATGACCCAAGGGCACAATCTTGACGATGATGTGCTCAGCGCCAGCCGCAACATATTCCTCAATCCGGCTGATCCACTCATCTGGATCTCCTACGATGCAGATGTCCCGCAGGTCAGACAAAGAAAGACTAGGCCCCAAAGCCCTTCTCCTTTCAGGCAGGATGAGCCCCTCAGCATACTTCCACGCTTTCTCTGAGCTGGCCGCCAAGCTTGCGTACGCATAGTAGGCCGCCTCAATGTCGCCGGGGTTTCTCCCCATCTTCCTTGCGTGTTGCTTGATCCAGTCCCATTTGCTGCGGTATCGCTCCACACTTTGGCCGGTTGTGATCCAGCCGTCTCCGAGCTCAGCTGTCAGCCTCAGCATACGTGGACCCTCGCTTCCGATCCATATTGGCGGATGAGGCTTCTGCAGCGGTTTGGGCAAGGATTCGGCCTCACTGATCCTGTGGAATTTCCCCTCATAGTTAGCCACGGGTTGTGTCCAAAACATCTTTACGATCTCTACGACTTCTCTCAACCGTTCAACCCGCTTCTCGAAGGGGAATCCGAAGGCTTCAAACTCTCTTCTGTACCATCCAGCCCCGATGCCGAGGACGAAGCGGCCGCCGGAGATGACATCCAAGGTTGCGCCCATTTTTGCTAGGAGGCCGGGATGCCGAAAGGGTGCACAGACAACCTTCGTCCCGAGTGTTATGTTTCTGGTCTTTGCGGCTACGGCAGCTAGAGCTGTGAACGCATCTAGTGAACCCTTGTCGGGTGTCGTGTACATTAGGTGGTCTGACATCCACAAAGAGTCGAGACCATACTCCTCTGCCAGATGGGCTAGTTCAGCTATCTCTTCGAACGATCGGTATTCCCACGGCCATATTGTCAGATCCAATCCAAGCTTGACCATGCTTGCCCCCACCAGAGACTTAATGGATTGAGCCTTCCAGACACTGTTTCGGACCCCCTCAAAAGCAAGAGCTGGCATAGCATCTCTGTATCGTGACATATCTTAGTGAAGACGGAAAGATATATCTCTTGCAGCCCTAGGTAACCCTTAAGACTCTGAGTTCATCTCTTAGACAAAAGGCAACGTTAGCCAGAAGGATTCGAAGCGCCATGGGGGATTGGACCTTGACCTTGAACAATCAGATTGTATCTTGGCTCAAAGACTGGAAGAGGCTAGCCGTGTTGGGAATTGGGAATCCTCTTCGGGGTGACGACGCACTAGGCTTGGAGGTGCTTAATCAGCTTAAGGGGAAGGTTCCAGAGAACGTCAAGCTTTTCGAGTGCGAGATGGTTCCAGAGAACTTTCTGGGTGAAATAGAGCTCTTCAGCCCTACGCATGTGTTGATGATCGACGCGGCACAACTCGGAGCAGAACCGGGAAGCACAAGACTTCTGGCGCCCGAGAGGATGGCTGGAACCGCCGTGTCCACGCATGCTCTGCCGCTTTCCATCCTAGCTGAAATACTCCGCCAAGATCTGGAGGCAAAGGTTGCCCTCTTAGCAGTGCAGCCCGAAAGAAGCGAATTCGAAGAAGGCCTGTCTCCAACCGTTCAGAAAGCCGCTAAACAGATCGCCGGAGCTATTGTAGAGGTTACGAAAGGAAAGACCTGAGTACCCGTCTCGCGCTTTCCAGTGGAAGCTAACATTATATTTCTGGCGTCTCGTCTTAAGTTACTGAGATGGCGTATAGTGCGTGTGAAAATCAGGGTTACAGGGATAGTTCAAGGCGTGGGCTTTCGCCCTTTCGTCTACCGGATCGCATCTAAGAACCATCTAACTGGGTATGTTCGGAATCGGGGCGACGCAGGGGTAGAGATTCTTGTGGAAGGCATGAGGGATGAGATCGAAAGCTTCTTGAAACAGCTGAAAGCTGAAAAGCCTCCTCTAGCCCGGATACATGAAGTAATCGCAGAACCCTTGAAGGGAAGAAGCAAATATGAAGACTTTACGATCCACACAAGCTCTGAAGAGCTGGAGCTTTCAGGATCGGTTATTCCTCCGGACATTGCGATATGCGACGAATGTCTGAGGGAGCTTCTGGACCAGAAGGACCCAAGACACAACTATTTCTTCATCACCTGCACAGACTGCGGGCCAAGATACACGATCATCAAGAGACCTCCATACGACCGCGAGAACACCACCATGGACAAATTTCCAATGTGCGACTTCTGCAGAAGCGAATACAAAGACCCTTCGAACAGACGGTTCCACGCCCAGACAGTTGCCTGCCCCAAATGCGGACCAAAAGCATACTTGACCACAGAGAGCGGGAAACCTACACAAGACGATGACCCTATCCGCGAAGCCGGCAAGCTTCTCTCTGAAGGGTCAATAGTTGCGGTTAAGGGCTACGGTGGCTTTCACGTCGCAGCCTCCACGGTTCTAGAGGAGCCTCTGATTCGGCTCAGAAAAGCCAAGCATCGAAGGCAGAAGCCCTTTGCGATCATGGCTGCCAGCTTAGGGGCGATCGAGACTTTCGCAGAGATCACCCAGCAAGAGAGGGAGCTACTGACCTCGTATGCGCGTCCAATCCTCCTACTGAGAAAGAGCGAAGACTGCTACCTGTCAGATCTGACTGCGCCGGGTCTGCACAATGTTGGCGTCATGCTTCCATACACAGGTCTGCATCACATGCTTTTTGACGATGTTGGCGATCCGGCTTTTGTTATGACAAGCGCCAACCCTCCAAACGAGCCGATCATAAAGGACAATGCGGAGGCTCTGGAAAAACTCGGCGAGGTCGTTGACTATTTCCTTTTCCATGACCGACAGGTAGCGCATAGGTGCGACGATTCTGTCGCCCGAGTTCACGGCGAAAAACCTGTCTTCCTTAGGCGTTCCCGAGGCTATGCGCCCGGACCTGTAATCTTGAGGCAGAAAGGAAGACGGTGTGCTGTCGGTCTAGGTGGGGAGCTGAACAACACATCATGCGTCCTTTTGAAGAACAAAGCCTTCATCTCTCAACACGTAGGCGACGTCGAGAACATAGAGACGCAGATGTTTCTCCAAGAGGCGACGAAACATCTGATCCGCCTAACAAACAGCAAAGTTGAAGCAGTTGCGTGCGATCTGCATCCCAGATTCTCAACGACCCAGCTTGCCCATGAACTCGCCGAACAGAACAGTTGGCAGCTAGTCCAAGTGCAGCATCACCATGCCCATGCAGCTGCCTTGTTGGCTGAGCACAGCGTCGACGAGATCATCGCCATCTGCTGCGACGGCTACGGATACGGCTCAGATGGAGAAGCCTGGGGAGGCGAAATCCTGCACTGCAACAAGGACTCGTCGGGCTTTGAACGCATAGCACATCTTCAGAAACAGCCCTTGGTTGGCGGAGATCTGGCAACGCGCTATCCCTTGAGAGCTGCCGCGGGAATCCTCCATGGCGAAGTAGAGCTGGAGGACTGGCTTCTTGGAATGCAGGAGCATTTCCCCTACGGCGAAAAAGAGGTCAGCATCATTCTTCACCAGCTCGAAAAGGACGACAAAGTGACCAGAACAACCAGTTGTGGAAGAGTCTTGGATGCCGCCGCAGCCATCCTGGGCATATGCTACGAACGGACCTACGAAGGGGAGCCTGCGATGAAACTCGAATCTCGGGCAACCAAGGCCAATAGCGCTCCAGAACTAAAGCCGAGGATCGACGGTAACACCTTGAACACGACACATCTTCTCCTCGAAATATTCCAGAATAAAGGCACAACATCTGATGCAGAATTGGCCCTCGCAGCTCACAAATATTTGGCGGATGGTTTGGCGACCCTAGCAGTAGAGAGGGCACATGAGAAAGGTGTCAAGAACATAGGTTTCTCAGGCGGGGTTGCCTGCAACGAAATCATCGCCAGGTCTCTACGGAGAACCATCGAGTCTTGCGGTTTCAGGTTTCTCGTACATGAAGCTATTCCGCCTGGCGACGGCGGCGTATCCTTTGGTCAGGCTGTTGTTGCAGCTTTCCAGAGATCCTAGACCGTAATGGATTTATGTCGCCCGTAGACACATTACGTAAGCTGATAGCGATGTGCTTGGCGATCCCCGCAAAGGTCTTAAGCATCAAAGACAGCATCGCCCAAGTGGATTTCGGTAGCGGCGTTTCACGCGAGGTAAACGTAGCACTAGTGGAGGCCAGAGAGGGGGACTATGTTCTGGTTCACGCAGGCTACGCAATCCAAGTTCTGGATGAAGAGGAAGCACAGGAAACCCTTCGACTTTGGAGCGAAATTCTAGAGGCGGAATCTTAGCCCCGAAACGGAAGAGCCTAGTAACGCTAACGCATAGTGTGATCTCATCCTTCTCTTAAGATTCAGCTGTACGCCTCTGAGTGAAGAAGGTTGCCCGAGCTTTCCTGTTTGCGTGTCTACTGCAGATCCTTTGCCTGTTGGAGATGCGCTCTTTGCCGTCCTTAGTTCTGAAATCGTCAAGAGATGCTATGCTCGCTTCGCTTTAAGTCGTAGAGAAAGTTGGTAAGACAAAAAGGAGGGGAATTTCCAGGTGGGGTTAAACCCGATTCATGCCCGTCTTTCCTCTCGTCTGCCCTTTGCTATTTGGCTTTTCGGGTTTGTTTTCCAACTCTTTCCTCAAGAGACTTACGAGGTGGCTACCAGTCTTCCTCTTCTTCCTCTTCCAACTCTTCTTCCCATTCTTCCTCTTCAGGTTCTTCTTCCCACTCTTCTTCCTCTTCCTTCTTCTCGACTGGTGGTTTCTTGGACATGTCCTATACCTCGCAAGATACCCCCTTCAATAATAATCAAATAAGGTTTTATGGTCTGAAAGAAAGCCCAAATCGCTGTCTTAGATTATCTTGAATGAAAAATTCGAACTCATTCGTCCGTTCAACTCTGATTTGACATTTTTTTGAGCAGAACGGTAATCTCGCTGCTCTTATGACTTGAAACGCCTAGAAATGCTATTCAGTAGGATCAACCTACGGTTCATGCCCTTGCCTCGTGATCACCCGACCGACCATCAGCGGTGCGCTTCTTCATGGCTAGACGTCGAATTGCCTTCGGACACCCAAAGGACCCCATCTCTTTGGCATCCTTAGCGGAAGGATCTATTGCGGATAAATATGACTCCTGACTAATGTAGAGCGGTATGGCTGACTACTTAAGATTCAGAGACGCATCTCTTGCCAAACGAGTAGTGGAGAGGATTCACGCATCAGCTTCGAGGCAAGATGGTGTCAAGATCTGTCATGTCTGCGGCACGCATGAATGGACGATTGCGAATTTTGGGTTACGTGAGCTTCTGCCTTCCAATGTGGAAGTTATAGCTGGACCTGGCTGTCCGGTGTGCATTGTGCCGGCTTCAGAGATAGATGAAGCTGTCAATTTAGCCTTAAGCGGCGTTGTTGTCACGTGTTTCGGCGACATTCTGCGTGTTCGTGGCTCGCAAATGTCATTACTAGACGTCAAGGCTGTAGGCGCAGATGTCAGAGTTGTCTATAGCGTTGGGGACGCAGTCAGAATAGCTAGGAAGGAAAGCGACAAGGAGTTCGCTTTTTTCGCTGTTGGCTTCGAGACCACGGCACCATCAACTGCTGTGGAAATCCTGGCGAAACCGCCGGAGAACCTCACTCTTCTGGTTTCCCATCGTGTAATCCCGCCTGCCATGCGGCTGCTAGTAGAGATGGAAGACCTGAAACTGAGCGGGTTCATTGCTCCAGGGCATGTTAGCACGGTGATCGGGCTTGAGCCCTACAGGATCTTTCCCGAGGACTATGGGATGCCGACTGTTGTGACAGGATTCGAACCACTGGATGTCCTCTTCGGCGTCTACATGATTCTGAAACAGCTGGAAGAGGCAAACCCACGGTTGGAGAACGAGTACGCAAGAGCTGTTCGATGGGAAGGTAACTTGAAGGCTCGGAAACTTATGCAGCAGGTCTTCGATGCAATCGACGGCAACTGGCGCGGACTCGGCATGATTCCTGATTCCACGTTTGCTCTTCGTGGTGACTACGCTGAACTTGACGCACATTCCAGACATGGGGTAAGAGTTGACAAAGGCGTCGATCTGCAGCCCGGATGCCAATGTCACCTCATAATCATTGGGAAAGCCAGGCCCACCGAATGCCCCCTGTTTATGAAGACCTGTACGCCTTCCAAGCCGGTAGGAGCATGCATGGTCAGCATCGAAGGAACATGCCGAATCTGGGCAAGAAACCTGAAGCCGCCTGACGAAGCCGAGCACAAGTAGTCTGCTAGCCTCCGCCAGACGTAGCGGGAAGAAATATGTCGCGGCTATGTTGACTGTTAGGTTGGTGGTCAGATGATAGATAGGTTGGGAATCGGAGTCATAGGTCCAGTTCACGACCTCGTGTGGCGAGCTCTTGATGAGTTCAGAAAGATAGAGAATGCCGCTGTAACGTGCGCCGCTGATCTGGCCAAACCACTTCTGGGTAAGGTGAAGGTTGCTTCATGTTGAACGTGGGTCTGATTGGCTGCGGCCGTATAATGCCGGCACACTTGCACGGGTACAAGGTTCTTCTAGAGAGGGGCATCGATGTCCGGATCAAGGCTATATGCGCTAGAAAGATTGAGGACGCGAAGAGGTTTAGGCGGAGAGGGGAAGGACCGCCTCCAAGGAAACCGGTGGGTCCGCCGGGCGATCCGATGGCCGTACCACACATGTATGTTTATGATTTTCAGCGCGACACTGATGTCGAATTGTACGACGACTACAGAGAGATGCTCAAGAAAGCTGACGTAGATGCGGTTGAGGTTTACACCTCTGTCTTCAGCCATCACGACATAGCCCTGACCAGCATCGAATCAGGCAAGCACGTCCTAGTTGAGAAGCCGCTTGCGTTGACTGTGAAGTCCGCGCGCAAGATGGTCGAGGCCGCTGAGGAAGCTGACAGAGTTTTGGGCGTCGCCGAGAACGCACGTTACTATCCTGACGTAAGGATGACGAAGTGGGTGGTCGATCAGGGTTACATTGGAGATGTGCAGCTTGTCTTGAGCGGCACCATGGGAGGCTACTGGTCTCCTGACAAGATTGTCGCTGAGACTTCTTGGCGGCACAAGAAGCTTTTCGCTGGCGGAGGCGTCGCGATCGATATGGGCGTTCACCTCTTTCACGTCTTGCGGTATCTCTGTGGTGAAGTCGATGAGGTTTCAAGCTTCGTCGAAACTCTTGAGAAGAACAGGTTCACCCGGGATAAGTCTGGAAAGATCATGGAGGAGACTGAGAGCGAGGTTGACGACACGTTCCTCAGCCTATTGAGATTCAAGAACAGCGCCATTGCACAGATCTTCTTTTCGTGGGCAGGTCACGGGGAACCGGTTTCCATCCCCCGAATCATATACGGAACAAAAGGCTGCATGAAGGGAGATACGGTGATACTTGATGGTGGAACGAAGACCAAGGTTAAAGACCTTTTTGAGAAAATGGCAGACAGCAGAGCCAAGGAGACGTTCTTCCCATACGAGCTAAGAGACCCAATAGCCCTCGAGACTTTGGAGTTTCTCAGGGCAATCAAGGAGCGAAGGGAGATGGAGACGAGCGGAAGAGAAGGGCTGCGGGACTTAGCTGCCTCATATGCAATGATCGAGTCTTCCTTGTTGGGGAGGACGGTCAAGATTGACGAAGTAGAGTCCGGCAAGATTCGGCACTACGAGGAAGAAATCAACAAGCACTATGGCATCTAGCCGAAAAGAGGGAAACGTATGAAGTTCTCCGAATTTGCAGACTTGCCAGTCATCGACTGCCACGTACACTTCCACCCCAGCGGAGCCCAAGTGACCGATAACGAGCTGAGATACCTAGGCGAATTCATGAGCGAAGTTCTCAGAAAAGGAGGCATCAGCCAGATATACATAACAGGAGGCGACGCGGGCTTATACCTCAAAGCCAAATCTCCATCCCGGTTTTATGCAGGCGGATTCGTGCCTTGGTCAGGTGAGACCAATGCGTTAGCAAATGCCGACTGGGAGAGATACATCAGCTCGCTTATTGAGGTGGGGTTTGACGGCATTGGCGAGATGGGATCGAAACCTGTCCCAAGGAGCAAGCATGCTCCGTTGGATGGCTGCTATTACAAAGGTTTCTGGGGAGCTTGCGAGAGGCTTGGTGTCACCGTCTTGTGCCATGTCGCTGACCCGGAGGAGTTTTGGGATGAGAACCTAGCCCCTGATTGGGCGAAGAAACGGGGTTGGGTGTACTATGCAGGAGACTATCCTACCAAGGAAGAGCTGTATGTTGAGATGGAGAACGTCCTGGATTCCCATCCCGACCTGAAGGTTGTTCTCTGCCACTTCTACTTTATCTCCGCCGATCTTGAGAGAGCCTCGGATTTTCTCGATCGCCATGGGAACGCAAATTTCGACCTGACACCCGGAATCGAACTGATCTACAACATTTCACGAAGGAGAGACGAATGGAGAAGATTCTTCGTCAAATATCAAGACCGCCTGCTTTTCGGAACCGACACAGGAACATGGGAGACCGTTGCCGAGTCTGTCGAAAAGATTTGGCTCATCAGAAACTTTCTGGAATCGGATGAAGAGTTTTTCACGCCGCCTGCAGCTGATAGTCTCCTAACGCGATACGAGGAGCCTTTCGTCGGCCTGAAACTTCCCGAAAGCGTCCTAAAGAATATATACGCCCAGAACTTCCAGAGACTGTGGGGAAAGAAGCCAACGAAAGTCGCCCTAGAGGCAGCCATAAGGATGCTAGAAGACAAAGGAGAAAAAGCAGTCTTCAAGGCTCTGGGGGGCTATATATAGGCGGTAGCTCCTCTCCCGTTCGTGAGACGAAAAGTGGCGTTCCAAGAACCAGAAGAACAGTCGAGGAGAAAAAATCCCTGCACCATTTGATGGCCTTGACGACAGCCTTTCCCATTAACCGATTAGCCTCCAATCTACAGCTCCAACAAAAGTGATAAATCCTGAAGGCAACACTTCTTCTTGGCTAGGCTGAGCACAACCGGTGATAGAGGAATGAGCAAGCCCTCTGCCCAGAGCAGGAAATACACCAGAGCCTTGTATCCTGGACGATTTCAGCCCTTCCATTTGGGCCACCTCGAGGCTGTCGAGCATATGCTCGGTGACTCTTCAGAGGTCATAGTGATGATTGGGAGCGCCCTGCAAAGCCATACTCTGAAGAACCCTTTCACGGCTGGCGAGAGAACCCACATGATCCGGTTGGCGCTGAATGAGGCTGGGATTGATCCATCCAGATACTGTGTCATCCCTGTTCCAGACCTCAGAATACACGGCATCTGGGTCTCGCATGTCTGCAGCTTAGTGCCGAGATTTGAAGTCGTATACTCCAACGAGCCTCTGACCAAAAGGCTCTTCATCGAAGCCGGGTTCAGAGTCGAATCAATCCCCTTCTTCAAGAGAGAGCTGTGCTCGGCTACTGAGATCAGAGAAAGAATGCTTCAGGACTCAAGCTGGGAGGAGCTTCTGCCAAAAAGCGTAGCGGGTTACATCAAAGAGATACATGGCGTCGAACGGCTGAGGGACCTTGCGAAGACGGATAGGGTCCAAACCAGGAGATAGCCCTCAGCCTAGGTGACTTTCCCGACTAGGTTCTTGGATATCTTCCTAGATTTTTCGGCTCCAGCCTTCACAGCGTTGATAACAGCTTCCTGCACTGGGACTTTTACCAGTTCTTTGAGCCCCTCCTCCGTGACACCTCCCGGGGTCGCCACCATAGCCTTTATCTCGGACGGCTGTTTCCGCGCCTCCAGAACGAGCTTTCCCGTTCCCACCATCGTCTGGGCAGAGGCAGTAAGAGCCAATTCTCCAGGCAAGCCGACCTCCAAACCAGCTTGAACCATAGCTTCCATTATGACGGACAGATAGGCTGGTGAGCATCCACTTAGGGCGGTTATCGCGTCCATATGTCTTTCATCCACTTCGACCACTTTCCCCAGAGCACTGAGAAGCCTCACCGCCTCAGATTTGTCTTCGCCGGGCATATCTGCACTTGTGCAGAAAGCTGTGAAAGACTCCTGGACAAGAATCCCCAGATTGGGCATGGCTCTTGCTAATCTAGCTTCGGGAGCCGCTGCTCTCAGGAAGTCTAGGCTAACAGACGCAGCCATGGAGATTATTAGCTTACCCTTGACCTCGTTTCGTATCTCTTCGAGGACGTTTCCGACATCTCTAGGTTTCACGCACAGAATAACGATGTCCGCTTCTTTTGCGGCTCTTCTGTTGTCGGTTGTAATGGTCACCCCGTGTCTCTCAAACTCCTTCAACCTATCGACACGCACATCAGTGACTATGATATGGTCTTTCCATCGGCTCCTAACTAGGCTTCTTGCCACAGCACTCCCGACAACGCCTGCGCCTATGATCGCAACAACCACAAGATCACCATCCGGAAACGGTACAAGAGACTGCCTCACGGATATGACTTAACATTCCCGATTCAGAGTATAAATCTTTCCAGCGCCCCAAGCGGCGCAGATTTATTAACAAGGCTATCATTATTGAGGCAAACGAGTGGCTGGAAACGGACCCGACAGGAAATCCAGCTGAACACGGAGGCATCAGCTTTCATGTATGGAGAGTCTCTCGCAGTCGCAACCGCTCTGATGTGGGCTGCCTCAACCATACTCTCAGCAGAAGCTGTCAAGGAAGTGGACCCCGTCCGATCCAACGCTGTAAAGACGTTCTTCTCCGCCCTGCTTATGCTTCCCATCGCCTTTGCAGCTGGCGAAATGGGCAGTCTCTCCACTATAAACCTTCAGGGACTCTCCTTTGTTATTGCGGCAGCCCTGATAGGATTCGGAATTGGGGACACGCTCCTCCTTCACAGCATCACTCTCGTGGGAGTTTCCAGGGCTTACACATTTGCTTATACCTACCCATTAGTAGCAATGATCATTGCTCTTGTGTTTCTTGGAGAGCCGTTCTATCCGTCGCATCTCCTAGGGACTGTGCTGATTATCTTGAGCGTGATCTTGATTCTCTCCGAAAGCACTAGAAACACTGCGGGGGTCAACCTTAAAGGGTTGCTAATGGCCTTTGGCACCGCGCTCACGTGGGCTGCTGGAGTAACATTAATGGCTCTGGGCCTGAGAGACATAAGTGTTCTTCTGGCAAACACGCTACGCTACCCGGTCTTATCCGTCCTCCTATTTCTGACTTCAAAACCCAACAGGAAGTGGAACATAGGAAGAAGAAATCTGATTCTTCTCTTGGCTTCAGGAGGGCTAGGCATGGTTCTAGGCGGACTGGCTTTCCTCTATAGCATGAGTCTCATCGGCGCGTCGAGGGCAACGCCATTGAGCGGCTCTTCGCCTGTGTGGGCATCTGTAATGTCCAGCATTGCGCTGAAGGAGAAGGTTTCGCCACGCCTATTGTTGTCATCAGTGATTGTTGTCGTTGGGACATATTTTCTCATTACGTAGGTCAGCTGGCCTTCCCTTCCAAGATGCGCTACGTGACTATGCAAGGATATATCTACCTTTTGGCATATCTGAAATGGTGAGGACGGAGCGGAAGCATTGCCCAAACTCACATTCTGGCTTCTGGACGTAAACTATGAAGTGCGAGACGAGGATCGTAAGCCCGAGCTGTGGATGTGGGGCATAGACGATGAAGGAAGACGCGTCCTAATCATCGACAGGAGCTTTCTCACCTACTTCTACCTCGTTCTGGACGCTGAGGAAGAACCGAAAACTGTGTTGGAATGGGTTGAGCTGCAAAGAAAAGAGCTTCCCTTCATCGTTGGTCTTGAGCTCACGCAGCGGAAGCTTTTCGGGAAAACAGTGCACGCGATCAAGGTTTCCTGCCAAGACCCTGATACTATTCAGAAGTATTCAGGGCTTCTTTCAAAAGTCAAAGGCGTGGAAAAATGCCTTGAGGACGACATGCGCTACTCCATGCGTTACCTCGTCGACAACGATGTTGCGCCTTGCGGTTGGCACGAGATAGATGTTGAAAAAGACAAAGAACCTTCAGGGGTTCGGGCTGACCTTGTGTACGTTGCCAGATCGCCGCCAAGAAGGGTCGAAAGAGAAGGCGGGCCAGAGCTTAGGGTTATGAGCTTCTTTCCAGTCTACCACGCGTCCAAAGGAGCCCCGAGACCAGAAAGGGACCCCGTTGTGGTCATCTCTCTCGTTACGAACACTGGAGACAAGATGGATTTCACGGCAAGCAGCTACGACGAGAAGAATCTGATACGAGCCTTCATCGAATATGTCCAGAGATTCGACCCAGATGTTATCGTTGGCTACGAAACCAACAAGCGACACTGGCAGTACCTTATGGACAGGGCTAAGAATCTTGGCTTAGACCTCCTTGTTGACAGAGCGAACACGTTGCCTCATCTCAGCGTGTATGCGCACATCTCGGTTACGGGGCGCGTGAGCATTGACACATTTGACTTGGCGGACGAACTTCCCGAAGTCAAGGTCAAAGACTTGAGCAGCATATCGGATTTCCTCGGTGTGAAAAAGATGGGCGAACAGACAATGATCGATGAGGTGGACTTTGCCCGCTATTGGGATGATGCAGGGAAACGGCCGCATCTACTTCAGTTTGCGGCGGAGAAGGCTGAATGCGTCCTAGGCATCTTCGAAAAGATGTTTGACTACGCTACCGAGCTCTCTAGGCTTGTCGGTCTGCCACTAGATCAGATAGGCAAGGCAGCCGTCGGCTTCAGGACCGAGTGGTATCTGATCCGTGAAGCCTACAAGACAGGCGAGCTTGTCCCCGAAAGGGTTGAGCGACCTTACGCCCCTTATGCCGGCGGCATGGTTCTCAAGCCCGAGTCGGGAATACATGAAAACGTAGCTGTGCTCGACTTCAAGTCCATGTATCCCAACATCATGATCGAGAAGAACATCTCCCCCGACACTTACGTTCCTCCAGAAGAACCGATGACGCCTTCAGAGGTTAACGTGACCCCTGAAGTTGGGCACAGATTCCGCAAGGAGCCGCCGGGCTTCTACAAGCGAGTCTTGTCAAATCTGATTACTGCCAGAGATGATATCAGAAAGAAGATGAAAAGCCTAGACCCGGATAGCTTGGAATATCGGCTTCTCGACGCCCGGCAGAAGGCGGTGAAAGTCATCACAAACGCCACGTATGGGTATGCTGGGTGGATTGGCGCTAGATGGTTCAGGAAACCTGTGGCAGAGGCTACGACGGCTTGGGGAAGGACCGCAATCATGAGCGGCATAGAGATGGCGAAGGACCTCGGTTTGGAAGTCATATACGGCGACACCGACAGCATCTTCCTGAAACATGATCCTCAGAAAGTTGAAACTCTGTCAAAGACGATCGAGGAGAAACTGGGTCTTGAGATAAAGCCTGAGAAGGTCTACACGCGTGTCTTCTTCACAGAGGCAAAGAAACGTTACTGCGGCCTTCTGCCAGATGGCACTCTCGAGACGGTTGGTCTGGAGGTGGTTAGAGGAGACTGGGCGAATGTGGCAAAAACCACTCAGGAGCGCGTCTTGGAACTGATTCTGAAAGAACGTTCACCAGAAAAAGCTGCGAACTATGTACGGGGTCTCATCGCTAGCTTGCGAGAGCGTAAGGTGCCCTATAGAGATCTTGTCATATGGAAGACTCTGACCAAACCTGTTAGCGAATACGAGGTGAACGCGCCTCACGTCGAAGCCGCGAGAATGCTTGAGAAGGAAGGATGGAGCCTTGCTATTGGCGACAAGGTTGGCTACGTCATCACTAGAGGTTCAGGTCGGCTTTTCGAGAGGGTTAAACCGTACGCGATGGCCTCTTATGAGGAAGTGGACGTGGAATATTATGTCGAGAACCAAGTTTTGCCAGCATCTTTAAGAGTCCTTTCGCTGTTTGGCGTCAGAAAAGAAGACCTACTGTCTCCAGAGCCCTCTGAGAAGGCGAAGACCTTGGCTGAATTCTTCGGGGGAAGGTAGCGGTCACTCAGCCACATCGTCGAAAGTCAGCAAGTTTACATTGAGCGGCTGCTTGACCACATCTGAAACGCGTGCCGCAACCAGATACTTTATGTTCTTCTCGCTTGCGATGTCTACGAGTCTCTGAGTGGTGACGCCGTCGAAGACTACAGTATTCACGCCTTCGACTTCCCGAATCTTGTCAGCAAGTTCGCTGACCGATAAGCGGCCGACCTCCTTCATCTTGTCGTCCAAGAGGATGGCCTCAAGTGTTCCTTTGAGGCTGCTAGCAGCGTTCACAATCTCTTTCGGAACGAGAACCCTCTTCCGTCTCTTCCTTTTTCCCTTCACCTCTTCGACAGGAACCTTGTTCTGAAGGGCAAACTCGACCTCCTTCACGGTTAGGTCTTCAACTTCTTTGCCTTTCGGCGCCCTGGCAACATGTTTGATGCGGGCCACCTGTAGCAGCTCCTTCAAGATGAGGTCTCCTCCTCTGTCGCCGTCCAGAAAGGCTGTGGCTTCCTTCTCTCTTGTCATGTTTATGATGGTCTCCGGAATCTTCACGCCTTCCAGGGCGATGACGTTCTGGATACCCATCTTCAACAGGTTTATCACATCAGCCCTTCCCTCAACGATGATGATCCCTTTGGAAGTGTCTATGTCTGGGCCTGCTGCCAATTTTTCAGGCCCGTACGACTCTACTTTCGTCGCCCTCAGAATTTCGGAGACCTCTCTGAATATTTCTTCAGTCTCAGGTCTTTTTTCCAAGTTCCAGCTGTGAAGAATCTCTTTGGCCCTTTCGATTATGGCTTTTCTCTTGGTTTCCCTCACGTCTTCAATCTTCTCTAAGGAGATGTCTGCTGAGCAGGGACCTATTCTGTCTATGCTTTCGATGCTCGCTGCGATTATGGCTGCTGAGACTCTGTCCAGGCTTGTCGGGATATTTATGGAGCCATCTGTCTCGTCTTTCGCCGATTTCAGCTCTATCTCTATCCTCCCAATTCTACCCGACTTCTGCAGTTCCCTAAGGTCAAGCTCTGTTCCGAAGAGACCTTCAGTCTGTCCGAAGACAGCGCCTATCACATCGGGTTTCTCCACAACTCCCTCAACTTTGAATCTGGCTCTGATCACGTACTTTACCGTGAACGGTTGAAAGGACAATATTCTTTTCACCTCACATTCATAACATGATTGAATTGTTATCTTTGAGACTTAAGCCCATTTAGGGCATTTATACTCTACTATCCTAGTTCGATATATTCTTACCTATTCTCCTCTTAAGGGTCTGGATGTAGCTAGAGAGTCCCTCAATATCTTTCACATCGTTTCCCACAAGGCTCGAAAGCTTCCTCCAAAAAACCAGATTCGGCCTGATCTTCATTCTCTCAAAGTCTCTGGCAAGGCGGTCCGTCCATTCTCTCCCGCGCCTGTCAAAATCCAGTAATAGGATCACCTCATTCTTTCCGCGTTCCTCGATCTCTCTGAGGACGTCTGAGAAGGCTTTGCCTGAGGTTTTGGCAGATATGATGTCGCCGTTCACTTCTAGCCTCTCCAGCGTTTCAATGTCTTTCTTGCCTTCTACGATGGCAGGCGTTCCTCCAGACAGCTCCTTGGCTAGGTCTTCCAGAACTTCCTGTATCTCTTCCAGCCTTCTTTCGATACTTGCTGACATTCCCATTGACGCCCTGATCGCCTAGTCTCTCAAACCCGTCGACGCGGATTTGCTGTACAGGGATACCTCTGACCTCTAGGCCTTTATGGCTTTCACCAGAAATAGCTTCTGCTGGAAAATCAACTCCTTCCCTCGTTCCAACCTTCGCTGCAGCCTCTCCAGATGGGCGAGGTTCTTTCTGACAGAGAAGCCCGGTACGGTCCAAGGGACTGCCTTTAGATAGTAGACGATGGCTCCAACATCCTTGAAGATGACGTTTCCGGTCCACTCCTGAGCAGTCTCTACTGCAAGGTTGGTTTCCCCAATCTTCTCAAAAACGAAATCCAGAGTGAAGAAGGTCCATGGCTGCCGACAGTCGAAAGCTTCCGATAGATCACAGAGATTATTGCCATCTACTTGCTCCGTAAGAAAAGCCCCACCAGACGTGAGGACTCTCTCCACTTCGAATGTATTGAAGGAAGTATGGCGATCAATCACAAGATCAAAAGCTTCATCCTTGAACGGAAGCCTTTGTTCAAGGGAATCGTTCGACTCAACGACGTCAATGCCGAGAAGCTTCAACCTTTTCTTGGCCAATTGCAGGTTTGGAGGATAACCTTCCGTAGCCACGGTTTGATGTGGAAGGACATACTTGAACTCTAGCAGTTTCTCGCCGCCCCCTGTTCCAAGATCCAGTACTGAGCTAGAGGCCGCTATTAACTCTCCAGCTATCTCTTCATACGACCATGGAGGAGTTTGGGGTACATATCTTTCTGCAAGATAGGAAAAGTCCCATCCGCAGAACGGTTGATTCTCTTCCCTTTTCCACTCTTCCAGCAATGTGTTGGAGTTGTCGCTCTTCATTGCCAATCTCTCTCATTCACTTCCAGCCTGTATATCTTGTGCTTTACCGCTTCTTATGTCTGACTAGATCTGAGCTTGCCTTGTCATCAGCCACCCTTGTTGAACAGAACTCAGACGTATGAACGAAAACCAAGTATCCTTACTGCAGTCTTATTGTAACTGGCTATCTAACGTGTCGCAGCCGGTTGAGGCCGGCGTTCTGGCCAAGGACCTTGCCAGTAGCCGGGCTACCCTTAACGGTTCAGGGACAGCGCCGTGTGTTGTGAACTTGTTGAGGATTCCTTTAGCTTCCTCTAGGCTCATGTTTATGAATCTGACGTAGACCGTGTAGCCCGTGTCAAGCTTAAGGGCGATTCTCTCCTTATTCTTGTGGTATACTTCGACCCGCGTCTCCCAGTCCTGTGGGAAAAGCTCTTTGAAGTACTTGTCCAGCCCTTCAGACTCTTCATAGGTTACGCATATCAGCGGCAGCTCGGTTTCCTCTGCTAGCCTGTGTAGATCGACAACATTGTACCAACTGATGACACAGCCGTTCAACATGAGCAAGTTTATGTCGTCCCTCTCAAGCGTTCTGTGCATTTCAATCATCTTCTCGGTGGCGTCCATCCCTCCGACCGTGGCGGCGGAGAAGACGAAACCGTCAATGGCTCGATCGGTCCGCATAACGACCCCTGCGAGGACAGATGTTTTGCTCTTGCCCTTAACAAAGCTTTCGGAGATTCCGAGGGCTCTTACAGCCTTCTTATGGACGTGCAACCGCAACTTGGTCACCTTTCAAAGCCATGGGGATTAAGGAAACTTGCTTCCGACGATTGATTCCATCTTCCCCAGATTGGCAAGGCAATCTCTTCCCATTGTTTTAGCGTGCAGTCTCCTAAAAATCCATCGATGCCTCTGCCGGGATGAAGTTTGAGACACAACTCCGCTCGCCCAAGGCTCTGCATGGAAACTCAATCTGGAGATCTTCACGGAAGCATCTGCCTTTCGCTTTTTTCCTAGTTTAAAAGTACATGTCCTCAAGACTAGGAGCCCTTTGGCTGTTTTTCACTCATCGTAGTTAATAGCCTAAGAATGCGCCTTTAAAGGCACATTTCCCCATGCAACTACGAGACGAATCCAGTTTCAGAGCCAGAAAAAAGGGTTTTCTCCAGTCTCTCTCCCGCTCCGTAGATTTATATGCTCGGGTTTCTTATGTTATCGTGCTTTCTAGGGCTGGGCGAGGTTTGCCATCTTGGAGCAGAACAAGACGGTTTCGCATGTCAAGGACGCTGATTTTGTCTTCACCAACAAGCCCACAAAAGTCATAGCCGTCAGAAGCTCTCCAAAAATAGAGCTCGCGGGTCTAGCTGTTGGCCCTTTCGAAGAAGGAAGCGAGTACGAAGTAAAGTTCTGGGTAGCCCAAGAGCTCGAGAAGGCTGGAATCATCCGCCTCAGCGATGAGACTTTGACGGCTTCGAGGCTTTACCAGACCCTTCACAGGGAACGCATTCAGCCGGCGAGCAATCTTTCTTCGTTGCCTGAAGGTTTTTACCCTAGGCTTCGACGGCTGATCGAAGATCTTAGGAACTCCTCTCGAAGCGGCCCGGAGAAGATGAGGGAATACGAGTATGCCCGGAAGCTGTCGAACGACATAGTTGGCTGCAGACTGAAGAAGGTAATCTCCTTGGCGTGCACTCCGGGTCAGAAAAGCCAGATATTGAGGAATCTCACCGTTGAAGAGCTCGAACTCTATGAGAAGCTCGACAAGATCATAAATGAATGGAGGGAAGAAATCCTCTAGAGGACGGTTCGGTCATGACGGAGTTGATGCTGGAGGAGCCGCAGGAACGCTTCCAAGATTTCTTCAAATCGGACAGGTGTCGCCAAAAGATCTCTCAGATGTCACTCAGCGGAGCGACCTCTCTGGTCTTGGATTTCGAGGACCTTCTGATAGCTGATCGAGATTTGGCCGAAGGCTTGCTTGAGCAACCCGAGAAATATCTGGAATATGCGAGCAATGCGGCTTTCAGCCAGCTGCAGATACAAGACTCTGAATACGCAGAGGGAATCAAAGATGTAGGCGTTGCAGTGAGGCTTCGCAGCCTGCCCTTCGCCACACCCCTGCGGAAGCTCAGCTCAGACCATATCGGAAAACTTGCGATGCTTGAAGGCATAGTCATCCGGGCGACTAATGTCAGACCCCTAATCACGAAGGCTGTTTTCAGATGCAGAAGATGCAATGAGCCGATCCCCGTCCCTCAAACTGGAAACTTTCTGACGTTCCCCGCCAAATGCACAAACCCCGGGTGCAGAGGTCCTGGAAGCTTCGAATTTGTTCAGGAGGACTCCGAGTTTGTTGACTCCCAAGAGCTGCGAATTCAGGAATACCCTGAGGAGCTGCCCCCCGGTCAGACTCCGCGCTCATTGGACATCCAGCTAGTTGGAAGAGACATAGTTGATGTTGCGAGGCCAGGCGACCGGGTTCACGTTGTGGGCATTGTCCGCGCTGAGGCTAGAACCTATCCCAGAGCTGGGAAACTGAGAGCATTTGCCCTTCTCATAGATGCGAACTTCATTGACACTACTGGGAAGGAGCCTGAGTCCCTCATCATCGCGCCTGAAGAGGAGCAGGAAATATTGAGGCTGTCTAAGGACCCGTGGGTTCACCGGAAGATAGTGCTCTCGATTGCGCCTTCGGTCTACGGGTACGAACACATCAAAGAAGCCATAATGTACCTGCTCTTCGGCGGTGTCCCAAAGTTTCTGCCCGACATAAGCATCCGAGGCGAACTGAACATCCTGCTGATAGGCGATCCGGGGACGGCTAAATCGCAGCTGCTGAGATATGTGCCGAGAATTGCTCCCCGAGGACTGTACACCAGCGGAAGAGGAACAACAGCAGCTGGACTAACCGCAGCTGTTCTCCCAACAGCAACCGGGGGAATGACGCTTGAGGCGGGAGCTCTCGTACTGGCGGACAGAGGCATAGCCTGCATAGACGAGATGGATAAGATGCGTCCAGACGACAGAGTCGCCATTCACGAGGCAATGGAACAGCACACCATCTCCATCGCTAAGGGAGGAATCGTAGCCACCTTGAACGCCAGAGCCGCCGTCTTGGCAGCGGCTAACCCTGCTCTTGGAAGGTACGACGCTTACAGAACCGTCGCTGAGAACATATCACTCCCAGTAACGATCCTCTCAAGGTTTGACTTGATATTCGTCTTGAGGGATGTCCCTGAGAAGGAAAGGGACTCACAGATGAGTGAACATATTCTGGAATTGCATAGGACAGGGGCTTCGCCTGGAGAAGCGCCGATCTCATCTGACCTCTTGAGAAAATACATAGCCTATGCTAAGGGCATAACACCGATTCTCACGCCGAAAGCTCTTGAACGCCTGAAGGAATTCTACCTGGAGATGCGAGCTGCCAGTGAGGCTGAGGGTTCTCCCATTGCCATAACTGCCCGCCAGCTGGAGTCGTTGGTCCGAATTGCTGAAGCTAGGGCTCGCGCTACGCTTAGAGTGGATATTCTGGAGGAAGACGCTGAGCATGCAATTGCGATCATGAAGAGGTCGCTTGAGGAGGCGGGTATCGATGTTACTTCGCGCAAGATCGACATCGACATAATAATGACCGGCAAACCCAAGAGCCAACAGGACAAACTCCGGGTGATTCTGAACGTCTTGGTAGAGATGGAGAGGGAGACGGGAACAGTTAAGAGGGACGATCTCTTGGACAAGCTCAGCAGCGAGTTCGACATCCAAAGAACTGACGCTGAAAGGCTGTTAGGCATTCTGAGAAGAGACGGAACCGTGTTTGAACCGAAGGAAGGATACCTGAAGAAGACCTAAACCCAGAAAAAGGATTGGACTTGCTCTCCGAAGAGTTAAAGATACCTGACCAGGCTAAACGAATTCTGGTGGACTCAGGCATTAAGGAGCTCTTCCCACCACAGGAGGAAGCTGTCAGAGCCGGCGCGCTCGAGGGTAAGAACCTCCTCTTAGCCAGTCCTACGGCTTCCGGGAAGACTCTTGTTGCCGAGTTGTGCGCCTTCAAACACGTCTTGGAGATGGATGGAAAAGTCCTCTACCTGTGCCCGCTTAGAGCCTTAGCCAACGAGAAGTATGATGAGTTCAAGAAATACACTGCCCTGAAAAAGCCCGATGGAAGGCGTGTGAGAGTAGGCATAAGCACTGGCGATTTTGACAGCAGCGACCCTTGGCTGGCAAGGTTTGACGTGATCGTAGCCACCAACGAGAAGTGTGATTCGTTGCTGAGACATAGAGCGCCCTGGATGGATGACCTTTCTCTTGTTGTTGCTGACGAGGTCCATCTTCTCAACGACGGAGAAAGGGGGCCGACCTTGGAAGTTGTTCTCGCACGCCTCTTGCAGGTGAACCCGGACATTCAGCTGTTAGCGTTGAGCGCAACTGTCCAAAACTCTGACGAGATAGCGGAATGGCTTAAGGCTATTCCAGTCACGACAAAATGGAGACCAGTCACTCTGAGGGAAGGGGTTCTTCTGGACAGAGAGATCCAGTTCAAGGACGGCGGCTCAACCAAGATCGAGAAGGAGGGCAGCAACTCATCGATGAACCTCGCGTTGCACAGCATTGAACAAGGCGGCCAAGCGCTTATCTTCGCATCGACTAGGAGAAATGCGGTCGGCTTGGCGAGAAAGATAGCTCCAAAGGTGAATAGTCTCCTTTCGAAGCCCATGCAACGTTCCTTGAGCCGGATCGCAGACTCCATCGCTGGCTCCGGGGAGCGAACCAGAGTAAGTGCACTCCTCGCCGACCTCGTAAAGCAAGGAGTTGCCTTCCATCATGCTGGCCTAGGCTCGGTTCACAGAAGGGTGATTGAAGACTCCTTCCGCGAGGGAAAGATCAAAGTTGTGACTGCAACGCCGACCCTTGCTTTTGGCGTTAACCTCCCAGCTAGGATGGTGATCATAAGCGACTATAGGCGTTATGAACCGGGATATGGCTATTACCCGATAACGGTGCTTGAGTATAAGCAGATGGTTGGACGAGCTGGGAGGCCGAAATATGACAAGATAGGCGAATCCGTCCTCATTGCGAAGACAGATGAGGAACGCGACTTTCTCTTCACCAGCTACGTGCTGGCTAAGCCTGAGAGGATATGGTCGAAACTGGGCGTGGAAAAGATTCTGAGGTCACATGTCTTGGCAACGATAGCCTCGGAGTTTGCCCGTTCAGAGCAAGGCGTTTACGATTTTTTTGGCAGAACCCTTTATGCCTTCCAGTATGACTTGCGGGCAATCAGGGGAGTCATCTCCAAGATTTTGAAGTTCCTTTACGAGGAGAAGATGGTCGAGATCAGCGGACCCGACCTCAATGCAACCAGATTTGGAAAAAGGGTTTCGCAGCTTTACATTGATCCCATGTCGGCAATAATGATTCGGGACGGACTCCAAAACCGTGCGACAAAGTTGAGCGACATTAGCTTCCTCCACATGGTTGCCCACACGCCCGACATGTTTCCAAAGTTTAGGTGTTCAAGCCGAGAGATCGAGAGAGTCGCCCTGTTTGCCGAAGAACATGGTGACGAGTTCCTCTTCGAGAAGCCGAACGAGTGGGCTGATCAGATCGCCTACGAAGAGTTTCTCGGTGAAGTCAAGACAGCCTTGGTTCTCAAGTCTTGGGTTGAAGAGACCTCTGAAGACGAGATGATTGAAAGGTTCGGAGTTGAGCCTGGAGACCTCTACCGCACGATCTCAACAGCCGACTGGCTTCTCTACGCTTCAGCTGAGTTGGCGAGGCTATTGGGATACAAGGACGTTCTTCCAAAGATTGCTGAAATCAGAGAAAGAGTGACGAAGGGCGTCAAGATGGAGCTGCTGCCGCTTACGAGGCTTGAGGGCATCGGCAGAATAAGAGCCCGCATACTGCATAATGCCGGCTACAGGACTATTGAGGATCTCCAGAGAGCCCAACTCAGCCATCTCGTCAACCTCCCAACGATAGGGCCAGCCGTAGCGAAAAGGATCAAGGAACAGATAGGCGGCTACGTCAAACGTAGGGAGTGGAAGAAGGTGTCGGAAGAAGAGGGACCTGCGCAACGGGCCCTAACAGAATATTACGACTAGAAGCTCATGGTCCTGGCCTTCCTGGATGAATCTGAGGATACTGAGACATCTGTCCGTTCTGT
>CAYRBK010000002.1:0-34165 GCA_964422605.1 uncultured Candidatus Bathyarchaeia archaeon
CAAGAGTACAACGTAACCGTTCCGTTAGAGTTTGAAACTCGGTTAAGGATTACTTCGCCACCCAATCTCATCCGGGAAGTGAGGGCGTATACGCTTTGGCCGAATGATGTTCAAACGAGTCCGACACCTTCAGACGGAGTGACCGGCAGACTGATCTATGTTGGTGAGGGCAATCTGGAGGATTTCGACGGACACGAAGTTGAGGGCTCAATAGTCCTCATGGATTTCAACACGAAAGACAACTGGTTGAACGCTGCAAGGCTTGGAGCTAGAGCTGTGATATTCATCGAACCTGAAGACACAATGTACCTTCAATGCATGAGCAAGTTCCTGACCACTCCGGTTCACTTCACACGCCTATATGTGAGCAGAGAAGATGGAGAGATCCTCAAGGGGGCTAGCGAGGTTCATATTGTCTCTAGGATGTTCTACCGAACAATTAAGGCTGAGAACATTATTGCCAAGTTCAACGGGTCAGATTCCAGACTTGTCAACGATGTGATAGTGATATCCGCGCATTTTGACGCGTGGTCTCCTGTCCCCAATCAGTCCTACGCAGCCCACGAGGCGATAGCACCTTCTGTTCTGCTCGAACTTGCGAGGTTCTTCAGCGAACATCCGCCTTCGAGAAGTGTTTGGCTCGTAGCCCTCTCAGGCCACTGGGAGGCATTGGCTGGGGCGAGAGAGTTTGTGGAGAAATATTACTTTCGACCCGAGGTTCTGAGCGGCGATCAGAGGCTATGGGTGATGTTAAGCCTTTGGGGGATCGACAGTGAAGGAGACGGGCTCCAATTCTTGGTCTCTGGCCACTACAACTTCTACGGTGCAAAGCCTTCAGACGACACCCTTAACTTACGCTATGCGGAGATAAGCAACATAATTGAGAGGTTCCTTGAAGAGCCTGAACTGGTGAGTCCTTTTCGCCAAGTCATGCAAGAGGAGTATGGACAGCAGCTTCTCCCTTGGAACTTCACAGAAGGAACGGTCCACCATAACACGTATGCCAGTACAACACTGTGGTACGGGACCGAGGCGTACCCATACATGCTTGATTCAGAACCCGCAACCATCTCAGGCTGCATCGGTCTGAGCCTGTCCACACGCAACACATACCGGCAGTATAGAGGCACACCGAAGGACGATACTGGAAAGATAGAATTCGGGAAGATCAGGCCTCAGTTCATGGTCATAGCCTATGTAGCGTATAGACTTTCAACAGAGGAGAACTGGCAGATAAAGTGGCCTGATGTTGCGCCGACAAGGATTGATATGATCAACCCACAAAGGAGCTGGCCTGGGTTTATCACTCTCAAGGGCAAGGTTGTAACCTTCAACGTGTCGTCCGGGTGGTACGATCCGATGCCGGGCGCGCTCGTTGAGGTCTCAATTGGTCTGTCTCTTCCCTTCCAGAGAGTGATAACCATGGCCGATGAGAAGGCGGAGTACGTAGTTCACGGCATAGCCCCAGCCGCCACTGGTGGTACAGCAGTGGAAACAATGCTTACGGCGACTGGTATGCTTTTCGAATGGTTCACCTATGGTTGGATAATAGACGAAGTTGATGGCGCAATCGAGTACGCTCTGGACCTTGGGATACACGGGATCGGGCAGACTTCGCCAATCGCTGCTCCCCTAAGGCATCCTGAAGAGGTAACAACGACTATCACGCGCGTCGTCCCGGTGACCCTGTACGATGCGATTGACCCCAGAACAATCAGGCCTCTAAGAATTCTTGATCCTCGGTTCTCGGGATACTGGCAACAGGAGTGGACTAGGGCGGGGTTCTTCTATTTTGGGACTGGCGCAGTTGGCGTGATAGACTTCTACTCCAAGAGTATGTTCCTGGAGGGTTTCGGGGCTTACTTCAATGGTTGGGACCCCGTTGCCCTAGTCTTCGTCCCACCACGCACCAGATTCGTGATAGGAATGGGCGCAGTTGGGGCTCAATGGCCAACGATAGTGTTGACAAACTCTACGGAAGAGTCTCCAGAGGGAGAAGGCCTCATGACCGACAAGCCTCTAACGGTAACGTTTGCAGCGTACAAGGCCGCAGTTGACCTGCTCCGCATATCCAAGAGCAGATACAGCATGATGAGCAGCCGCTTCGCCGGGAGTGCAAGCACCGAGAAGAAGATTCAGATGGCTGAGAGTCATCTCGCCGAAGTCAGGGACGCCATTTCTAGGAAGGCGTGGAGTGAAGCCTACGCTGAGGCCTTGACGGCTTGGGCGCTGGCTTTCAGAGCCTATGCGACAGAGGTCATGCCTTTGATCAACGATGCCTCGACCTCGGCGTTGGTGATCTTCGCGCTGACGATACTTTCAGCCTTCTTCTGGGAAAGGCTGCTGATTCATTCCGAAGAAAGAGCAAGGATATTCTCCATGATAGCAGCTGGCGGCATGCTGTTAGCAGTCTTCTCGTTCATACACCCTGCCATAACGTTGATGAGCAACATCTTCATGGGTCTGCTTGGTGCGCTTATCCTCATAGTCTTCATAATCGCAGTGTTGCTCCTCGCCAGACTTGGAGAACAGGTCAGAAAGACCTTTGAACTGGAGATTTTGGGCATCCACAGATCTGAGTCGAGCTGGGTGGACGTGATGTCAACCTCTGTCTCAGTTGGACTTGAGAACATGAGGAAGAGACGGTTCAGAACAGCACTTACGCTAACAACAATCATCGTAACGACGGTAGCCTTGACATCCTTCACATCAGTCTCCTACTACACCTTTGAGGAACTCGTTCTTGGAGGCGAACAAGGATACCGGGCTCCAGGATACTACGACGGCATTCTCATAAAAGAAGGCTGGGGAGCCCCTCCGACCGGAGCTCTGGATCCGGCTCTTGTTGAGACCGTGAAGAGCGTGATTGGGGATGAGGGGTACGTGCTCCCAAGAGCTTGGTACTATCCTCCATCCCACCCATACAGATCGCCGTATGTTTTCGAGAATCTGTCGACCCCGTTTGGAAGCGAAATCGTGTTCTCCGTTCTGGGGATAACCGTGGACGATTTCAACCTCACTTTCAGAGAAGCCACAAGAGGATTCGGCTTCACAAGCAGAGAGATCTACCAATCATGCCTCCTATCTACGGTAGTGGCGGATCATCTGTTCCGAGCGCGGCCTGGAGAGACACCGCATCCTGAGACGGCCATAGGAAAAACCGTTAAAGCCTTCGGTCTCAACCTCACAATCGCGGGGATATTCGACACAACGCTGCTCCTGCCTGATCTGGATACGCCTTCCGAACTTAGGTCTTCCTGGGACTATGGGACTCCCGTGGACGCTAGGTTCAACAACCTTCTCAGCCCAGCCGGCACATTGCCACTCATACAGGCAGGCATCCCGGTCCTGCCGACCCCGCCGAACCAGACTATGGTAGTCCCGTATGAGCTGGCGCTCGATCTGGGAGGTTATGTGGGCGAGGTCGTTGTGAAATTCGATAAGGGAATATCTCGCGAAAAGCTGGTTAGCTATGCTCAAGAGTTGGCCGCGTTCTTTGACGGGAAGATATTCGTGTCGTGGGGCGGAGAGGTTTTCCGGGTTTCGAGAATCCGTTGGTTCCAAGCATTGGGCTGGGAACTTGTGCCCGCGATTCTGGTCATAGGAGCCCTCAACGTTGCGACTACAATCCTCGGGAACGTGAAGGAAAGAACCAAGGATATCTTTGTCTTTAGCTCGGTCGGCCTCTCGCCCCTAGGCGCAAGCGTACTCTTTCTAGTGGAATCCGTCACATACGCCGTTATTGGCACAACAGTGGGGTACCTCTTTGGCCTCGGGTTCAACGCTCTTCTGATAGCCGTGAACATCGTGCCAGCCGGGCACGTATTCAACTATGCATCGATTTTTGTGGTGATTGCGCTTGTGGCCATTTTGGTATCGGCTCTAGCCTCTTCGCTATATCCCTCTTTCGTGGCATCTAGGCTCATAACGCCATCTCTAGAGAGGAAATGGAAGCCGCCCACGAAGCCACATCACGACGAATGGACCATGGACCTCCCAGCCGTTCTGACCTCAATAGACGAGGCCTGCGGCTTGATCGAGTACCTATGGGAATACTATTCTGGAGCAGGGGCGGCGAAACCTTCGTTCCTAGTTCGCGAAGTTTCCCCGCCTTCATTCAAGGAGCTTAGGCTAGAGTTGGGCACCGTAAGCCTAGCGCCCTACGAAACCCATACAGATCAGCGAGTAGTGATCCAATGCTTTAGAGCCAAAGGTGAAGAAGAACTATACAATTTGGGTGTCTACTTGAAGATGCTCTCAGGAAACCGCAGCGTATGGGTTTCCTCCAACTACTACCTCATAGACGACTTGAGGAAACAGATACTTATCTGGAGAGCTCTTCCACAAGAGACCCGGGACAAATGCATAAGAACAGCCAAGGAATCATTGGCAAGGAGCGAGTAGGAGTCAAACTCACCGCCTAGTCTCTAACGTTTCCTGACAGGGGAAATGGGCTCTGCTGCCCCGGGCATTGGGTAGACGACGGAGCTAGACCTTAGTCCCTGAGGACCTTAGGTTCTCTGCCTGTTGACACCAATTCCCTCATGTACCTCAACGCAGCCCTTACGTGCCTATCTACCGCCTCGATGCCTTGGTACTCACGATTCTCTAAGACTGGGCTGCACTCTTCAGAAGCGATGAAACCGTCGAACCCTATTCTTCTCAGTTCTCTTATGAATGCGGGGTAGTTCACGTATGCGGAACCGCGCTGTCTCAATATGATATCTCCAGATGATGATTCATCAAACCCCAAAGACCCGTAATGCGAATGTACAACGCCCACGGGTCTACAGGCTTCCACTGCGTCATGTATGTACTCGTCGCTTTGGTTGTCAAAGAGCGGGACATCTAAGCATAATCTGACGTTGTCCATATCGACCTCCTTCACCATCTGAAGAGCATCTTCATATCCCGGACGTATCACCGGCCGGTGATTCTGTAGAGCGATGGTGATTCCATATTCCTTTGCCCATTCTGCTGCATCTCTGATTCCTTCAACGGCCCATCTCCACCTTTGAACATTGGTTACAAAGTTTTCTTCGAAGTCAAATATCCTTCGCCCAAAATCATAGGTGCCAAGGCCGTCATATTTGCTGGTTCCAGGCCAAGCTGCGAAGACCTTGACTGTGTTGGCCCCGAGATCGCTTGCCAGCTGTATCGCCTCCCTAACCATGCACAGGTTGTTCTCCCGGTCTTCTATCAGCGGTCTGGTGAAATTGGACATTGTTTCAACGGCGCATATGGAGATAGCCCGCGAACGTGCGAGTTCTACGGCCTCTTTCCTCAAGCCTTTGCCTAGGTCACAGGGAAGCGCGACTGGCCTCTTTGTTTCTATGGATATGCCTTCGAAACCGAACTCGCTTGCCTTCACAATCTGTTCCTTCAGAGACAGAGCATCGCCCTTGTACCACAAGCCGCAGTAGGTTACAGTAAACAGAGCTAGCTTGATCATGCTGCTGTCTTTCCTCGATGTGCTATTTATCTCTAGCGTGCACGCTTGTGCAGAAGCAAAGAGAAGGAGCCAAGCTGTCTTAGCCTGCGGCGTTCCGGGTGGAAAACCAGTCCTTCCCGCTTTATCCTTCGCCGTACTTCTCTTCTATGTATCTGCTCACGAGCGTTATGACTTTGAGGTTGAATCGATACAGATTCTCAAAGCTGACCTTGCTTGTAGAGGGCTCCAGGATACCTTCACGGTGTGCGACAACTTTTCGGTAGACACTTATCTTGCCCATCTCTGGAGGAAAGAGGTAGATATAGAGGTCGAACCTGCCGCCGACGTCTGATCTGCTGCCAGCTCTTGCGACGATCGCGCCGTCTTTGACGACCCTCAGCGCGAAACTTCCCTTCTCAGTGACATACCCCTCCTCTACTGCTATCCGCGCAAGTAACTCTTCATCTATCTTGTCTTCGAACCTAACTCTAACGGCTTCTATTGTGGCCCTTTCAATCTTCTCTATGCCCGCCGGAAGTACCGAGGATGCTTTGCCGTCAAAGAGGTCTGAGATGGACTGAAGCAGACTACCAGAACGACGTGGTTCACCTTGTGTTATTGTGTCTTTGACGCTAGTCATTGTATCCCACAACGCTGCAGTTTAGGACATTTCCTTCGCATCTTCCAAGCTTCTTCTGAGCCTCTGGATCACGCTGTCTCTTCCCATATCGATTATGTATGGACCGAATCTAGGGCCCGAAGGTGCTCCCAGCAGAATTGAGTAAAGGGTTTCAAAGAATTTCTGGGGCCTTATCCCGTTCACTCTTGCCGTCTCGAAGACTGCGCTCTGAATCTGCTCTGCATCTTCTGCAGTCTGAAGTGCCCGAATCAGATGGCCAACAGCTTTCCTTTCTTCTGGGCTTAGCTTAACTGGCGTTTCGGCGACTTCTTCAAAGTCTCGGACCCAGTTAAGAGCATAAATGATCCGCATTTCTAAGTCAGGAGGGATGGTCTCCTTGATGTATCCGTAGCTTCGGAGCTTACTTATGATGAAGCTGGTCTCCGATCCCTTTCGTGCCACTTTTGCCAAGTGGATCAGCAAGTTATATGGGACATGTACGCCCGGGCTTTCAGGCGGCTTCATAAACCAGCAGTAACCGTAAAGTCCTTTGAGCTTGGCTTTCTCCTTCGCATCCTCGATGCTTTTCCTTCCGAGGTATATGTCTTCTAGTTCGTCCAGTTCGTCCATGAAGCGGGGAATATCGACAACGGAGACGTTCCGGGTTCCGACAAAGCGCTTCAGAGTGAGAAGAACCATGGATTGGGGAGAACCGTACTTGAACCAGACTTGAGGAGTGAAGACATTGCCTACGGACTTGGAGATTTTTCTCCCCCCTTTGTCTAGGAACATCTCATACTGGATGTGCATCGGCGGCTCATAGTCCAATATTTCCCGTGAGATTCTGTCGTTCACCTCGACAGAGTCGGCTATATCCTTCCCGTACGCTTCAAACCGAACTCCAAGCGCACGCCACCTCGCCGCAAACTCCCCAGCTTTCCAGCTTAGTTTTCCTTGTCCCTTGGCGTAGTCAGCCTCGCCCTGGTAACCGCAGCCCTGCAGCCATTTTCCCTTTATCTCCATGCCTTCGCAGACGTAGAAGACCTTATTGCCCTCTGGAAGAAACTTATACGCCTTTGTCGTGTAGATTCTTCCGCATGAGGCGCAGATGGGGAAGTAGGGCAACGCGTCTAGGTATTTCTCCTGCCCTGTCTCTTCTCTTACTATGTCCCCAACTCGTCTTGCGTTTTTCAAGAGGATACGGATCTCCTCGTTCAGCAAGCCCTTCTCGTAGGCTTCAGCGGCTGACATGAAAGTGTATCTGACGCCGCTTTGGTCCAATGCGTCGAGGAGAAGATGAACCATATGGTTCCCGTAGCTGTCGTGACAGCCGAAGGGGTCGGGGACCTTGTCAACTGGAAACCCGCGGAATTTTTCAAGGGACCTTGGAAGCCCTCTTGGGACGCTTCTCAGCCCATCTTTGTTGTCGGAGAAGACGATGAACTCAGAGTTGTAGCTCTGCTCTCTCAGAGCTAGTGACACAGCGTAGTTCCTTGTAACTTCGCCGAGGCTCCCGATATGGGGGATGCCTGAAGCTGCGACCCCGCTCTCCACCCTCAGCAAGTCGAGGCTTCGACCGAGTTTGCGTTCCCTATCTACGATTTGCGAGGCGACTTTGTCGTACCATGTTCCGTGTCCAATTACCTCACTCAAGGCTCGCATCTTTCCTTCCGTCGTGAAGACTGCAACCGACTATGATAAGCACCGGGTGTCAGATAAAAGTTACCTAGACACATCAAGCCCTGGATGAGACAACTAAGCGGGCATCAAGAAAGTGCCGCTTTCATCCAATACACCTCTCTTCCGCGTCGTCCTGTAAGTCTTGGACATGTCTCTATCGCATGCCGAACTGGTCTCATGCGAGGTCTACTGTGCAAAGCACCTGAGAGCCAATCGGTTTATTAAAGCCGCAGTTCAGAGATTCCCCTATGTCGCTGGATCAGTACCGGGAGAAACGGGATTTCGGAAAAACTGAAGAACCAGAGGGTGAGGCCCAAGCCTATGAAAAGAGGGGGAACATTTACGTTATCCAGAGGCATGATGCGAGCCACCTTCACTATGACCTAAGGCTGGAAAGAGATGGCGTTCTCAAGAGCTGGGCGGTTCCTAAGGAGCCGCCTGTCAAGAAGGGCGTGAAGCGGTTGGCTGTGGAAGTTGAGGATCATCCGCTTGAGTATGCTGAGTTTGAGGGAGTAATCCCTGAAGGCGAATATGGCGCTGGGACCGTGGAGATCTGGGACAAAGGCACGTACGAAGCTGAGAAGTGGCAGGAAGACGGGATCACAGTCCGCATCAACGGCAGCAAGTTGAACGGAAGATACAGCCTAATCAGGTTCAAGAAACAAGAGAACGCATGGCTATTGTTCAAGTGTTGACGCTGAACACTTTGGACTTCTAGTCCCGCTGCTCATTCTTCTTGTAGATATTTCATATCTAGGCTTTCTGATTTCTTAAACATGAGCTTCAGGGCCCAGTATCGTTCAGGATATCCTTGGTTCATGATCTCTATGTATCTTGGCTGATTGGTAAACACCACTAATAAACAAGGCGAGTAGAAGAAGTGATATCATTATCACCCCTGGCATGGGCACAATTGCTATTCTGTAGTAGCTACCCATATCTAGCACAACATGAAGAAGGGCAGCATTTATTATTCCTACTACTGAATCTGCAAAGATCAGAATGCCCAGATGTCTACCCTTTCTGGGTGTAAAGGCTATTATTATCAAGGCTATTCCCGAAAGAAATCCGGTGGTGGACAAGACGTCGAAAAACTCAGACCATTCTCCAGAGACCACTATCTCATAGACAGACGATATCGGCATTAGGCCGCCATGCCATAAGTAAATAGACAAGAAAAGCCCAGCTAACCCGATCAATGGCAGACTGTAGAACAAGACGGGCAATAGACGTCGACGATGGCTAATCTTCTTGTTACCATATGATACGATCAACTGGAACATGGAGTATGTCAGAAGAATTGTGAACCAGTATAAGGGACCATAGCCATAGGGCCAGAATGAATGGAGGGTCCCCCACCAGAAGGTCCTTACCACATCATCTGAGCTAGATAGATGCAACGGATCGCCACGGGACCAGTATACTCGACCCAGTGAAAGCATAGCCAACCAGAAGAGATACCAGAGAATCAAACATGGAATTGTGAAGTTTCGGAATGAATATCGCGTTTGCTCATCGCCCCCTTAGTCAGATATCACGTTGCCTCATCTAAACTCATTCCTAGGTAACTCTGTGACCTTGAAAGCAGTTGGGACAGGGGCTTATGTTAAGTACGAGTGCTGGAGGCGAGCAAATACTTACGACAGCATTCGAGAATAAAGATGCGGGGTTTATCTTGGGAAGGTGAAACTTGGACCTAAATGAGTTCAGATCTCTCGCGGCCCAGACTGTTCCGTTTGCTCAATAGAGACAATCCGGTCTAGTCTGCTCGGAAGAGACTTCTCAATGCTTGTAGGAGGCCTTGACTTGCCAGGTATCTGTAGGTTCTTCTTTTGAGCGGGTTGGAGGAAAGAAGCCCTGTGACACGCCTGCTTAACGATCCGTAGTAACTCCGGTAGCATTCATACAACTCCCTTTGGACATCTTCTCTTGAAAGCCTCTCTGTAGGCATGATTGCATGAACCATGTCATAGTTCGCCCAGTTGGTCTCTTCTATCCACCTATTTCTGTTGGCTACTTCGAAAAGCTCGGTTCCCGGGAAGGGCGTCAGAATCATGAATATAGCTATATCCGGGTCTACATCATTAACAAACTCTTGTAGTTCCCTAATGGATTCGTGAGTGTCATTCCGCTCTCCGATGATCAAAGTCGCTTGGGCAAATATGTCATTCTTCTTTAGCAGGTCTATCGCATTCCTTTCTTCCGCGGGTGTTATGCCCTTATGCAAGGCTTCGAGGGTTTCCGAGCTGTGACTTTCCATACCCGTTAACACCCAAAGGTTTCCAGCTTTTCTCATCTTGGGCAGAATATCTTTGTGACGGCAGACGTCATCACATCTTGCTTGCATGAACCACATGATATCGTCTGACAATTTCCGACCTATTATCTCGGTACACACCTCGCTTGTTCTTTCGCCAAGTCCAAAGTTGTCATCAACAAGCCACAGAAATCTGCTACCGTATTCTCTATAGCAATATTCCATTTCTTCCGCGATTCGCTTAGGTGACTTAGCCCTCCATGTTCCGTCCCAAAATCTCCATTGAGAACAAAAAGTGCAACGGTGAGGACATCCACGAGAAGCCTCAACAAGAGCGTATCCCGCTTTTGCTCCTGCCATCATTCTAAAGTGATACTTCTTCATATGATCCTCAACGAAGTGATAACCTGGGAAAGGCAGCTCGTCCAAGTTCTCGATCAGCGGACCTCGAGGTGTGTGGACTACCTCTCTCTTGTGCCTAAAAGAGATTCCTGCAACGTTCGAAAGGGGTCTTTTTTCCTCAAGAGTTTTGACGAGGTCAACTAGTGTTCTTTCGCCTTCTCCGCGAACTATGACATCTATCTGGGAGTAGGTCTCAAGGCTTTCCTGAGCTGTGGCAGTGAAATGTTGTCCACCTGCTACGGTTGTTATGTTCGGGTCAACCCGCTTCGCAGTCTCTAGAGTTCGAAGGACAGTGTAAGCGTTGCAGGTACCCAAAGCACTTGGAGCAACAACGTCTGGATGAAATGCCTCTATCTGTTTCTCCAGTTCCTTCCAGTCTTTCCGCTCTGCTTGGCAATCTAAGACCTGTATCTCCGCATTCTTGTTCTTGGTTTCAAGATAGCTTGCCAACTCTAGTATTCCCAAGGGTGGAGGTAGATACTCCCCCATAACAAACCAGTAGTCTTTTGGGGGTTCTGCAAACAGCACCTTCAGACCTATCCCACTCTAGGCAGATTCACCAGAGAACGATTGGAAGTATGCTTATAACAATTGCCTTTACATAGTTGATGATGACAACTATTCGCGTTTTGCGAATGATTGAGGCTTCGAATCTGTCGGACGTAAGAATGTATCAAGCTGCAAAATACCTCCCGATGCTCGTATTGACCAAGGAAGGAATGTGAGCCATTGCCCGATATCAAGGCAGAAAAAAGCAGCCCCCGTATCTGTCTTTTCTGATATAGACTGTATGCTGTCTTGGGGCTAAGACTTAATAGCTTACGGAATATATCTCCTTGGACATCATTCTTAAGCGGTGCTAAGATGGGAAAAGAGAAGGTTGTAGTCGCCTCATCGTTACATAAGGAGTACAAGGTTGGCGAATCAATAGTCGAGGCGCTCAAGGGCGTCGACCTCGAGGTCGAGGAGGGCCAGTTCACCACTGTTTCCGGTCCTTCAGGCTCCGGAAAGACAACCCTGCTTAACATCGTAGGTGGTTTAGACAAGCCGAGCAGCGGCAAAGTCTTGGTCTTCGGACATGACCTTGCGGGGCATGATGAGGATTTTCTCGCAACCTTCCGCTGCGCCTACGTTGGGTATGTGTTTCAAACGTACAATCTGATCTCCACGCTTACTACGTCAGAGAACATTGCCTTCCCAATGCATCTGGCCAAGTGGTCTCAAGAACGTGTTGAGAGAAGGTCTCCGGAGCTTCTGAAAATGGTTGGGTTGGAGGATCGTGCTGGCCACTTTCCCTCTCAGCTCAGCGGCGGCGAGATGCAAAGAGCTGCCTTCGCAAGGGCTCTGGCCAATGATCCTCCGCTTCTGCTTATCGATGAGCCTACGGGCAACCTTGACTTGGACACTGGCCTCAGGATAATCAGAATCTTGGAAAGCTTGAAGCGTAAGAAAACCGTGATCGTTGCCACTCACGACCGGAGAATATTGGAAATGGCCGATCATACACTCTCACTGATCGATGGAAGGATTGTGTCATTTGAGTAGTATGGGTAGATGGGGTTTCCCCATCAAAGACCTAACCAGAAGGAAGTTTCAGACTGCGCTTACCATCGGCGGTCTTGCTATCTGCGTCTCTGTAACACTCTTTCTTGCCTTGTTTGGAGCAAATCTCGGCGTCGAATTTGGCTCGGTTGCAGAGGGACGGCTAACTATTGGGTTTTCTGGAGTTCTTTCCAGGTTCATCCTCTTGGTCGTTCTCTTCAACTTGGTTGCCGGAGTCATGGTTGCCTATTTTCTAGTGACGATTTCATCTTCAGGGCGCACTAGAGACATCGGCATTATGAAAGCCGTTGGATGCTTAACAGATGTTGTCTTCAGCTACTTCGCGACCGAACTCTCAGTGATAGTGATCGCAGGATGTCTCCTCGGCACTGTCGGCGGGATACTTCTCAACTATACCTCGATAGGCTTGATGAATCTTCTAGGCTTCCCCATCCCTGCCAAGCCGGCAGATCCGTGGCTAGTCATACTGATCACCTGCCCTCTCGCCTTCGTCTTCTACATCATTGGAATGCGTCGGATCGTCAAAGCGGCCGGTATTGAACCTGTCAAGGCACTGTCGCCGCCTATTGCTCATAGAGCTTCGCATCAGGCTTCCCTTAGGCTTCCCTTGCGTTTGAGGGTAGGGTTCGCCGCGAAGGTTGCTTTCAGAGACTTAGGTAGAAGGCGGTCAATGACCATTCAGTCTTTGGCCTGCCTTTCAGTCATCATGGGTTTGATGACTTTGGCCGTAGTAGGAGGAACTGTCGCCAACGAGACCATGCAGAGCTACACAGACAGGGCCATAGGCAGAAACGTCGTACTTGTCGCTCAACCCGAAATAGCCAGACACTACGAACGTCTTCTACAAAGGTTCCTTGAAGATGGCCTAACGGAACAGGTGGACTGGCTGAATCAAAGCTATGTTATCTCAGATTCCACGATTTCCCAGCTAAGCGGAATCGACGGCGTCACCTTGGTCGATCCACGTCTGATCACGGAAGCCACGGTTCATGGGTATCAGCACATTAGCCCAGACCCAGACGTGCCAGGACAATACGTTGTGACTGGGACAGACAGATACGACCAGGCTCTTATCGTTGGCGTTCGCGCCGAGAACCTGGTGAATGACTGGCTGATTCTTGGAGAAAATCTTCTGTCAACGGACCCGCAGAGTGTCTTGGTTGGTGACTCTTTGGGGTTGACCCTTTTTGATGATCCTTGGATTCAGGAATTGGGGCTTTCAGAAGAGAGGTTCAGGATTGCCGGGTTATGTCTGGACCCTTTGAATAATGGCATGGTTGTCTACGTTTCCTTTTGCCGCTTGTCTGCACTGGTCGACTATGCGGGTCCTAATGTTCTGCTGTTGCAGACCGTTTCGTCCGGTTCCGTGGGCCGTTCCAGAGTCCTTGCCGAGATCGAAACCGCCTTGTCCGGAACAGGCTTGACAATGCTTGACCTGAACGTTGTCTTGGATAGACATGCGGTTTTGCTGAACTATCTGTGGTCAGTTCCATTTTCCCTTTCTCTTTTCTGTTTTGTGAATGCTATCTCATCGCTTGGAGGCTACTTGATGCTCTCGATATCGGGCCAGCAGAGAGACCTTGGCATAATGAGGGCTTTGGGAGCAAGACCAGGAACTGCTGTGAAGTTTGCCCTGCTCCAAACCTTGCTACTAGTTTCAGCGAGCGGGTTGATCGGAGTGTCTGTTGGGATGATGATAGTGTTCTGGTTCTTCATACCCGAAGCAGTCGTATCACAGAGAGCAATTCTCACCGTCGTTGGCTTGCTTTCGTCTTTGATGGGCGCCTTGTGTCTCTCAAGCCTGTATCCTGCTAGGAAGATCGCGAAAGTGTCCATAACCAGGGCAATATCCCAGACATAAGAGACACCAGCAACATTTAATATGGGAAGCTAAGACTACAATACCTCGAGCTAGGCATTGGGAACAAAGAGGTGTGCCAGGTGTCGAAAAGTAATCGTCTCAGCCTTGTACTGGCGGGAGCTATTTCGGGAGCGGCTATGAATACTCTGATATCTTACCCATATCTGGTACTCTCAAACCTCTTCTTCGGCTTGTTTGCAGCTGCACAGATTGTGGCAGGAGCGATCATCTTTTACTGGTCATTTCCAAGTTCAGACCTTGAACGTTCCAGGAAGTACCGGCTCATATTTCTGGGTGCTGCCCTTGTCTCATTCCTGTACGCGGTTGCCAGCGTGGTGCAATTCTGGGTTGGTTCTCCCTACGTAGGGTTGTCGCATGACCCTCCATACCTGTGGCTCGGCGGCATGCCTTTCCCGGCCTTCCTAGGTTCGTTTCTGCTTGGCGGGTTGTTCAGTCTCGCGGAGCGGTTCATAGAGATTTCCGCGCAGAAAGCCGCATGAGTAGATCCAGATGGACCTTGCTCTGTCTAAACCCTTCTCTTTTGCCCACTCGCGCCTATGCAGTTCCGACACTCGCGGCACATCTCTATAACCCACATAACCTTGCGAACGCTTTCAGGAGTAACGCTGAGCGGGGCGCCCTGACGCAACGTTCTGTATAGTTCATGATAGAAAGTCAGCGCTCCAGCATCATAGTCCTCGGTTGCGGTCCATGTTTCCTCTTTCCAAGGGATTCCCTCCCAGTTGTAGCTGCGGTCCGGCGTTGGTTCTGTCTCGGCTTGCCTAGGCGGAAGATCGTCTGGGTTGAAATACTTCCATTCAAGAGAAGATGCGTTCCCTGTCAATCCTCCTTTGGTTCCCATCACTATCCATCGGTTCTGGGGATATGCACAAGCGTGAGTCACCTCTATGTCGATCGCAGGTGAGTTGGGCGCTTTCAAGACTATCTTTACGTGATCTTCTGAATCCCCCAAGGTCAGAGTCCTCTGCAGATCGCAGAAAACCTCGGGTTCCTTCTCGCCTAGGAGCTGAAGCGCTTGATCTATCGAGTGAGAGCCATTATTGTTCAGTTCTCCTCCACCGAACTTCTGTAGGGTTTGCCAATCCCACCGCCTACTGAAGGAGTGCGAGGACATCTTGATGAGAACGATTCGCCCCAGTTTTCCCGACTGGATGACCTCTCTGACTTTCAGGAAATCCTGGTCAAATCTTCTGTTCTGAAAGATCGTCAAAAGCCTCCCCGTCTCCCTAGCAGTCTCGATCATCGCATCTGTCTCAGCCAGAGTCGTTGCCATGGGCTTCTCACAGACCACCATCTTCCCAGCTCTCAATGCCTCGATAGACTGCTTGGCGTGCAGGTGGCTTGGAGTGGCAATAACCACCAACTCGATGTCCCTATCCCTCATGAGCGAGTCGAAGTCAAGATGGGCTTTACACCCGAACCTCTGAACAGCCTCCGTACGCCTCTGCTCAATAGGATCGAAGACAGCCGCTACCCTATACATGCTAGGACATTTCTCCAAGGTATCTGCGTGAATCCCCCAGCCGCTTCTCCCAAGCCCGGCAATTCCGACCTTCACTATCATAACCACATCTTCCTGCTCGCGACAGATTGCTCTATAATATCTATCTGAACAACTTGAAGAGGTATCTGGCAAACTCTGGCACGCCTATCTTGGGGTCTTCCTTCTCTTCATACTCTATCGAGAGGAAACCGTTGTAGCCAGAGATCTCCAGTATGCCCTTTATCTTCTCGTAATCAAGCCCTGGACCTTCAGAAACGCTCACTTTTCCGTGGAGATGAACAGCATAGGGAACGGTCTCTGCAATCGCGTCGTACGTAGATTCCCGGTAGTTGCCCAAGTCGAGGTTAACTCTTACCCAAGGCGAACCGACCTCCTCGATTATCCCTACTACGTTATCCGCAGTAGCAGTGATCCCTCCGTGGTTTTCCAGGGCTATCACGATTCCTCTATCCTCAGCACAGCTCACGCAGGATCTGAGAGACTCCACAGTCCAAGCTGTCGCATCTGATACGGTGTAGCCATTCGGGACATGTCCAGCGAAGACGCGCAGACAGGGAGCTCCCAGTTCCTGTGCCGTACCCAATCCGTCGATCACCATTCGAACCGCAAGTTTTCTGTCCTGGCTGTTTGGATTGCAGAAATCCGTTGATATCCCGGCGCATGATATGGGCAGCCCCCTAGCCAGTGACAGACGCTTGAGCTTCCTCAGATAGGAGACATCTTTGGAAGGAAGCCAGTAAAGCGTGAGTTCTAATCCATCCAGTCGGAGACGATAAGCCTCTTCGACGAAATCCTCGTAGCTCATCCTCCCGTCAGCGAGGTATTCGCGGTAGGAGTAGGCGGCGCAACCGATTTTTATCATCAGCCTTCCCCATTCTAGCCGAGCAAGTCACAAAGCTCTATCATAGTATCCGTTTAAAAGACTCGCGATCTGCCCTTAGGGCGTGGCGATAGGAAGAACGGCTGCGAAGTTACTTGGACCTCTGTGAAGCCACTAGTCCTGCTCTCAATGATGCGAGATACATCAGAGCTCTATCTCCAAACCATCATGTGCAGCTATCGTTTTCTCAAATATCTTTCTCGCTGCTGCTTCGGCTTGTTGGCGGTCCTCCTTAGTCCTATATATGCTGGCGTCGAAATGGGTCAACACGAGGCGTCCGACACTTGCCTTTCTCGCAACCTTCGCGGCGTCCTCCGGTCTCAGATGCGGCCACTTCCACTCAGCTTGGCCCGACTTAAATGAGCATTCAGCTATCAGCATATCCGCGTTTTCTGCAAGTTCATGCAGACTATCGCAGATACCAGTGTCAGTGCAATAGGTCACCACGGCATCATCCAGTTCGATCCTAAAGCCGAGGCAAGGATCTGCGTGGACAAGAAGTCTGCATGCTACAGGAAAAGGGAGACTGTGCCTGCCTTCATCTAGATCGTGAACCTCTATCCTCAACGGCAGATCGGTGAAGGGAGATGTGTACGGGTGACGGATGATACCTAATCCGTCCTTCGTGCCTCTGTATCCGTATAGGTCAATCTTCTGCGTAAACTTGAACCTGCCCATTGCGTGGAGCCCTATGATGTGGTCAAGGTGCAAGTGGCTCAGGAAGATCCTGATCGGCTTTTCATTTTTGACGCAACTGTCCAGTTTATGGATTCCGTCGCCAGCATCCAGAACAACGTAATACTCATCGGAATCAATCAGTACGCATGATGTGTTGCCCAACCCCGTCGAGTACCAACCATTTGTTCCAAGAAAAACTATTCTCATCTTAAGCCACATCCTATACTTGAACATACATTGACATGTAAACATTACTAAGCCTAGAACGTATTCATCCCACCTCTGCACATGGACGAACAGAAATGAAAGTTTCCGTTCGACTAGCCCGTCAACCCGCAAAGGGCTCCGACCAGTACATCTGCAATCGCTTGGTTGGTCTGGGAGTTCTCTATAAGCCCACAAAAACTTAAGAACTTGGAATGAGATTGAGGAGTCGAAGAAGATGGTTGAACTTGTCTTTTAGGCTGAGAATGGAAGAATCTGAAGGCAGGAAAGGCTCAAAAATAGTCCTGGCGTTAGATCAAGTTCCGGGCGGACATGGGCTCCTTTTGCCCAAGAGCCTCGAAATTCTGGAACGGGTGCATCCTTTCATCTGTGCGCTAAAGATAAACCGGCATCTTGTTCTGCCGCTCGGCTTGTTCGACGGTACTCGGAAAATCGTGGACAAGGCACACAGTCTCGGTCTCCCCGCCATAATGGACTGCAAAATCAACGACATAGGGTACACCAACCGCATCATAGCAGAGTATTATTTCAAGGCTGGGTTTGACGCCGTCACCGCTTGTCCTCTCGTAGGCTGGGAAGAAGGGCTTCAACCAGTATTCGAACTTGCCGGCCAGATGAACCGCGGAGTCATCCTTCTCGTCCATATGAGCCACAAGGCTGCGGGCGAAGGCTATGGTCAGAAGGTCTACGACTCACAAACAAAGAAACTCAAACACCAATACCTAGTATTCGCAGAGAAGGCATTACTGTGGGACGCCGACGGCGCTGTTGTCGGAGCGACAAGCCCTGAGAGGGTAAGAGAGGTTCACGAGATCCTAGGGAACAGAGTGCCTATCTACTCGCCCGGAATAGGCGCACAGGGCGGAGATCTGAAAGCCGCGCTCGCTGCTGGCTCCCGTTATCTAATCATCGGAAGATCCATAACGTTGGCAGAGAATCCCGAAGAGGCTGCGAAGACTCTGAGGAAAGCTGCTGAAAGCCGTGGGAAGTCTCTTAGGTGAGGGCAGACTGATGGACCTCGGCCTTCCGTTCGTAGATGCTCCTCAGGCACCTTAATGACAAGATTCTCTTTGCAGAAGCTGCTTCAGAGACTTAGGATAAGCCATGACATAGAAGAGAGCAGCTTTTCACCTGGTCCACAGTTCTCGCCTCAATAGGTCTCGTACCGCGGCTCGTATTGCTGCGCTCCGGCTTGGGTACATGTTCTGTCTGACCAGTTCGTCAAGTCCTTCAAGGTAGGCTTCGGGGAGGAGAACTGTAACAAGCTTCATTCGTTTCACACTCTCATACTAACGCATATTAGTATGTATGATTCTTAGGTATAAAGAATTTGCCATAGTGTGAGAACCGTAAGAACTGACCTTTGAAGTGAACATTGAAGGAAGTCTGTGAGGAAAGGGACCCGCAAAATGGAAGATTTTGAGCCGAAGGCCTTTGTTGAGTTGCAGATTGAGCAGATTAGACAGGTGATTGGAGACGAAAAAGCCGTGATTGCGGTATCTGGCGGAGTAGACAGTTCAACCTGCGCAGTATTGACGCATCATGCCATTGGAGATAACCTCATCTGCGTAATCCTCGACGACGCCTTCATGAGGGAGAGTGAACCCGAGAAGGTAGCCGAAGTTCTGTCGCAGCCACCTCTGAACCTGCCTATGAAAGTGGAACGAGTGCAGCAAAGATTCCTAGAAGCGCTTGAGGGGCTGAGAGACGCCGAAGAGAAACGCAGAGCATTCAGAGAGACCTTCTACAGAACTCTCAGCGACGTATCCAGAAGGGAGGGCAGCCGGTACCTAGTCCAAGGAACAATATTGGCAGACATCATAGAGACGAGGGGAGGAATAAAGACTCAACACAACGTTCTTGAGCAGATGGGAATCAGCACACGCAAACTCTACGGGTTCAAAGTTGTCGAACCCCTGGCGACCCTTCTGAAGTGGCAGGTCCGGGAAGTAGCGAGATACTTGAAGATTCCCCGCGCGATATCGGAGCGGCAACCGTTTCCCGGACCCGGGCTCTCTGTCAGAGTCGTCGGAGAGGTAAGGCCTGACAAGCTGGCCACGCTCAAAAGGGCAACGGCGATAGCGGAGGAAAACTTAGCAAAGCATGCGCCAAGCCAATACTTCGCCGCAATCATAGATAGCAAAGCAAAGCCAGCACATCCAAATCTCAAGAGGACCAGAGAAACCGCTGCGAGGTTCCTGAGCAAGGATGTGAAAGCAGTTTCGGCTAGAATCCTTGCGGACAAGGCTACGGGCATCAAGGGGAAAACTCGGAAGTACGGATGGATCGTGGCACTAGGTTGCCGAAGAGATGACGGCGGATATTTACCCAGCCTCGGTGAGTTGGTTAAGATGCAAGATATGATCATTGGCGAGAATCAGTCGCTTGCTCGGGTCTTGTACGCAGTTGACGAGAAAGAAGACAAGCAGCCCTACGTAATTTCGGTCAGAGCTGTGAATACCAGAGACTTTCTTACAGCTGATGTGTCGGATATCCCATGGTCGACGCTGAAGAGGACGGCTGAACGTATCCTTAAGGAATGTTCAAATGTTTCCTCTGTGTACTACGACGTGACGCCCAAGCCGCCGGCAACTATCGAGATGGAGTAATCAAAGCTACCCGCATTTAAGCAACCCATGCACAGTTGTTAAGGAGGGAAAGCCGTGGTAAGAGTCATAGTACAACGCATAGAATCCATCAGAGACCCCGCTGGGAACCTCGGGAAACGCATAGAACTGGTTGAGGAAGATGTGGTGCCGAGTTTCGCGATCAGACCGCCGAGCGAGGAAGCGCGGATAGTACAGGACGTTATGAAAGCATTTCAGCAGCAGATGCCCATGCTGGGTGTGCGAGCGCAGTTCAGCACTCCTAAGATCATTCTCTTCCTGACCGAACAGGAGTACGAGGAACTTGGCGTACGATTCGATGTGAATCAGGTTTATGAGGTCGAACTGTCCAACCAGTCCATAAAGTTCAGGAAGGTATCTTAGAACGTCCCAATCTCTGCTGGGTGGTCAAGGGCTTGCAGTTCTCAGCCTGAGAAGTGTCCCTAGGGTGCTGTTGCTTGAAGGTCAGAGCGCATGTCTTCGTCAGCGGACTAGTGCAAGGGGTTTTCTTCAGACATGAGACTAGGAGGGTAGCCAACCGCCATAGTGTAACCGGGTGGGTTCGGAACCTTCGTGATCGCAGGGTTGAAGCGGTCTTCGAAGGAGAAAACAAGGATGTGGAAGATATGATCGCCTTTTGCCATCAAGGTCCGCATGGCGCCGTTGTAAGAAAAGTCGAGGTTATATGGGAAGAACCGACGGGAGAGTTCAGAGACTTCCAAGTGCGGTATTGAGCCTTCTAGGTGTTTCCCTCAAATGGACAGACTATCAAACCAAAAGGAATATTAGTCATCGGGCGTTCATAATGGTGAATCCTGAAGAGAAGACTCCTAGTGGATTTGACTCTAAGAGATCGGATTGAGGTGAAGGCGTTGAGCAAAGGATGGGTTCAAGTTTGCGAGGAGATCCTTGAGCAGATCAAGAAGTTCTCGGAGAAGAAGGAGCAGGACCGGTTAGACCTGGTTCAGTCGATGAGGTTCTCCCTCTACGCTCTGCACAGAAGCATCCTAGGCTGGATGAACTGGGTGAACAACCCAGACATAATGGCCTCATTCAAGCAGGAGGAGCTAGACGAGATGAACAAAAGGCTGACCGAGTTCATCCGAGGGTTCATAGAGTACGACATCGATATAACCGAGAAGGGAGCAGACAGGAACCTGGCAGCACAGAAGGCAAGGCGGGAAGCTGAGGAAGGAGCCAGAAGAGGGCCGGAAGACATCTTTTATATATAGAAAGAGCCCTGCGCGACAAGTAGATGTGGCTTGGCAGGATCACCCTCTAGCCTAGGCTTCGCGTGCCAAGGTTCATTGGGTCTTTCTAGGTATCCTGAAGTGCGAGTCTCTTCCGGCGCTGACGTATTCGCCTCCAAGCTGATCCCTTACTGTGGCGGCTATGCGTCTGAAATTGTCAGAGCCTAGATACTGCCTCGGTTTCGCAAGTACGTACTCATCAGTCACTTCGAAGTAGAGCATACCAGCCAAGTCTTGGGGAAACACTCTTTGGACATCCTCCATCGTCCGAATCTTGCCTGGAACAGTCGCAGGGAGTATGGGGGTAGGCTCCTCGAAGGATATGGTCTGCTGAGCTGAAACAGGTGGCTTAAGCTGTGCAGCTGGCTCCGGCTCTTCAGCCGGAAGGTTCAACGACGCCCTCAAGTTCCTGGAAATATCGGATAGATCACGCGAGAGAAACTTCAGGATTCTTACGAGCTCGTCAATGCGCTTTAATATATCCCAGACCTCAGGCTTCTCTTCGCCCAAAAGCAACACCTTTTACGACTCAGTGATATTCCCGAATGAGAATATTGGCGGTTCCACTATTAATCATTGACCCCCTCAAAACCGGCCTCTCCTGTCGCCAGTAGATCTGTCAGAGACTTGAGAGGACTGTCAAAGCCGCCTTAACGAGAGTGTTGGTATTTTCCTGGACTAACTTATGTTCAAAAGCCTGAACCCACCCCATCTCTGTCAAGATGTCAGAGATGACCTGCGCCGAAGCCGCCTCGACGCCCCTGAACCTGGCGAGGGCGAAGACCGCTGAGGTCTCCATGTTTACAGCCAAGATGCCTCGGTCTCTGAACCTTCTGAATTTGCCTCTTGTCTCCCTATATACCCCGTCAGTAGACCAGACGGGACCAACATAGTGCTTTATCTCCTTCTCTCTAAGGCAGTCGGTCAACCTATCTCTGAGTCGTGCTGATGATTCAACTTTCAATTTCGTCCGAAGGTAATGACGAGATGTTCCTTCGTCTCGAATCGCCTCTGTAACAACTACAACGGAGCCGGGCTCCAGAAAATCCTGCAAACCTCCCCCAGTGCCAACCTCGAAAATGGTTCTCGCACCGCAAGCGATCAACTCTTCCAGAGTCATAACGGCTGCGGGTGCACCGATCCAGAATAGACCTAGGCCAATTTCTGCATTGCTGAACTCTCCGGTGCAGAAAGGTTGGCGTTCTCCATAAATCCACCAGTCGACAAGTCTGCCATCAATCAGCTTCCTCCCGTACTCGTAGGCACTTCTCTGGTAAGTCATCAAAAGGCGTTCTGGAACCCTTACGGCATTTATTGGGAGATTCCTGGCCTTAGCTATGTAACGAATGAAGTCGGATGGCGTGAAAACGGGTTCATCTTTGCCCAAACCTCGTCCCGCCACCTCTCCATATGTTTGCCAATGGGCAGGCAATCCTACGTATCACTGGCTTTAGCCCTCTAGCTTCCCAATGAGTCCGTCGAGAGTTACGGTTTCTTGGCTCCTCTTCATCATATCCCGTAGCACAACCTTTCCTTCCCGCATTTCCGTAGGACCGACAATGACAGCGTATGCGATTCCTTTCTTACCAGTATCGGAAAGAGCTCGAGCGACAGTCCTCCTCGTAGCCTCAAGCTGGGCGCAGAACCCGCCCTTTCTGAGGAGTATAGACACATGGAAGGCTGCACTGACCATCTCATTGCCGACTGGGATAACTGAGACTCTTCTTGCCTCGTCTGCCCGCAGAACAGCTCCCTGCCTCTCCAGCGCCAACGCCATCCGGTCTAAGCCTTGGGCGACGCCCACGCCTGGAATCTTTCCGCCGCCAAAGAGCTCGATGAGCCTGTCGTAGCGGCCTCCACCTGCGAGGGCCACCTTCATCTCGGGGACATAGGTCTCAAAAACGATTCCAGTGTAGTATTCCAGGCCTCTGGCGAACCCGGCGTCTAAAACTAGGTTAATTTCTGCGCCACTTTTGCCAAGCAATCCGATGATTTCGTTGATGTTCTGCAAGGCTTTAAGGGCTTCTGGGTAGTCCTTAACTAGCTCACCTATATCTCGAGCGACTGCTTCTGAGTCTGTGCCTCTTGTCTTGAGGAGCTTCTCCAAGTTGTCTAGACACTCTTGGGATGCTCCAGCTTCTTTCGCAATGCCTAACGCCTCATCCCATTGCTTCTTGTCTATCAGCTGCATGATCCAGTTCTGCTGTTCATCACCGATTTTCCCTTGACTTAGAATGCTTCGAAGAATTCCAACATGGCCAACTCTGAACTGGTAGTTGCGTAGCCCTATCTTCCTCATGGAATCGTCTGTCAAGACGAGAATCTCAGCGTCCGCCTCAGGCTCGGTCGAGCCGAAAAGCTCGAAATTGGCTTGCCAGAACTCGCGGTACCTGCCGAACTGCGGCTCGTCGTAGCGGTAGAGGCTTCCGGCAGAGAAGAGTCTTAGAGGTTTGGGGAAGCTTTGCATTTTTGTGGCGACGAGCCTTGCCACCGATGCTGTGAACTCGGGTCTAAGGGCGACCTTGCGTCCGCCTAGGTCCTCAAAGACGTACATGCGTTTCCTGTTCTCTTCACCAATCTTCGCTGCCAGAAGCTCAAAGTTCTCGACGAGAGGAGTGATGACTTCCTCATAGCCATAGAGCTTGGCGACTTCTCGGGCGGACTGCTCAATGGACCTTAGATTCTCCGCTTCTTCGGGCAGGAAGTCTCTCATTCCGCGTACGGTTCGACGGAAGGGCGAAGACAACTGAATCCCTCACTACAGATGTTCAACCGTGACTTCAAACTGCATAATAGACAATAAGACTATAAGAGTTTCCTTGCAGAGACGTTGGTCCCTCTTTCTCTTCCGCATGACTTGAGGAAAGAATCGAGACTCTGCGGCTGGAAGTCCTTAGATCACCTGTGTCAGCACTTCGAAAGCTTCTTCCTCTTCCGCCCTCACCATTCTCAGCGCTTCTGCCCCCATCTTCCTCATTTCCTCAGTCCATGTCGTCGTGTCAATCATGCCTTTCGGCGTCCATGTCCTTCCCTCCTCCTTCCTCACCCAATGTGGAAACGAGAAATGGGTCCAATTGTCTTCGAGAGCCTTGACTATGCTCTCGAACTTGTCTCCAGCCCTGCTGACGGTTCTCCTTTCGTTCGCTTCGAACTCCTCCGTTACCCTTCGTAGGTATCTCATGGCAGCAAGCCTAGCGTCGAAGAGGCTGTCGTAGACCCAGCCGTTGACATGCCAGTAATGCCGAAATGTCGCCTCGTCCAAGCTACGAAGCATGCCTTCGTCTTCAAGATCACTGATCCAAGCATTGTATGCGGCAAGACCGTTTGCGTAGTCTCCGATCTTCGCCCTGCGTGCCAGATCAACTGCTAGCCTAAAGGATTCCTGAATGCTGCCAAGCCTATCTGGAGCAGGTCCAACCTTCTGTAGCCTGAGAATCGACCATGGTTCCTTTTCAGCCAACGAATACTCGTCACCCTTGTCATAGTAGCTCCTGCAGAGAAGTCTGCCATTCTCGTAGCCAGCAACCACGCCCCAATCTGGAATCTTCACTAGATCAATCGCGACAACAGGAATCCCTTTGTCTATCTGCTCTCTAATGACTTTCCGCACCTTCTCTTGGCTCAGAGTCTCGGTTGAGACGAACTCTCCGTCATAGCCTACGGATCTCAAGGCTGGCTTCATGTAAGTGTCATCAAGCGCCGCGTCTGGAGAGCTTGGGCACCAGTCTGGCTGGTGAAACCTGAGGCGAAAGGCTGCGGCAGAGACACCCATTAGGTTGACGTAGTCTACGGGTTCGCCGAGGAACCGCAGAGTTGCATCCAACGCTCCGAAAAATGTGCATTCGACATCCCTTCCCCATTCGAGGCGGGACAAACCTTCCAGCACCTTCTTCAGACCTTCCATGAGTTAAGCCCCTCTGAACCTTTTCTCCGCTATCATTACCGTCTAGTACGAGACTTGTTATTCGAACATGAGACGTGAAAGAGAGTAGTACACAATCTCGCCTCTTCTGTTCAAGACTGAAAGGGTCAAGGTCTTCTTCAGGCTTTGCACATGCGTCAGGATTCGAGCCAGATCCTCAACTAGGATCGGTTGTCCTTCCTTGATCCCTAGTATGAGGTAGTCTGCCGCAGCCTTGCCGTATTCGCCTCTCTTGTATACGCGGAAGTCTATGCCCACACCGAAACCTTCTCTAACCACGTAACCTCTACTCCTCAGGTCCCGGTAAATCAGATACCTCACCCAAGAGTCCTTGTCAACGGCGCGAGACCCATCAAGAAGCTCCTGAAATGTGACCATTTTATGGGTCTTCCCATCCTCAACCTCGAGGACGCCTTTGCTGAGAAGATACAGGGCTTCGGAAAAGGTCAGCACGAGGTTCCCGTTCTCGGATATTCCGTAACCCCGAGACGAGAGACTCTCAGCGTCCTCGGAGGATGGCACAAAAACGCGTTCGTCCTTGAAAACAGCCTTTATGATCACCTTCTCCTCTTCTTCTGCTTTGGGAACACCCTTCTTCCCCTCTTCTGCTTGCATGTTTCCACATCCACTTAGACAGCATCAAGGTGAATACTGATTCGCTCGCTTCTTCACGAATCTCCTGAATTCTTCACGGGATAGGACCCCGGTTTCGCATATGATAGCATCGATGTACCTTAGCGGAGTGATGTCAAAGGCAGGGTTAATTGCGCGCACGCCTTCCGGAGCAATCCTGACTGTTCCGATGTGTGTGACTTCCTCTGGATTTCTCGCCTCTATGGTGATGTCTTTTGCCCTGTGCGATAGATCGAACGTCGAAGTAGGAGCCGCGACGTAGAACGGTACTTTATGTTCGTGGGCCAGGACTGCCACGGTATAGGTGCCTATCTTGTTTATGACGGCATCGCGAACAATCCTGTCTGCTCCTACCACAACTCTGTTAACTATGCCTTTGAGCATCAGATATCCAGCCATACTGTCTGAGATCAGAGTCACGGGTATGCCGTCACGCATGAGTTCGTAGGCAGTCAGCCGTGCACCTTGAAGCTTCGGCCTGGTTTCGTCAACGATCACCTCAATCCGTTTCCCTTCATCCCAAGCCGCTCTCACGACCGCCAGAGCCGTACCATGGTCAACCGTTGCCAGACTTCCAGCATTACAGTGCGTCAAAACTACATCGCCGTCCGCGATCAGTTTGGCGCCAAGTTTGCCGATCCTACGGTTTACCTCGACATCCTCATCAGCCATTCTCTGAGCTTCATCGACAACGGCTGACCGCAATGTCTCTGCGCCGCCGCTTGCACATCTTGCACGGTTCAGGACTCGCTCAACAGCCCAGAAAAGGTTGACTGCTGTAGGCCTAGTCTTCCTTAGCATCTCTGCGGATACTTCCAGATCCTTCATAAGATCCTCTCTAGTCCTAGCCTTTGAACCGTAGGCTGTCAAAGCCATTCCGTAGGCTGCGGCGACGCCTATGAGGGGGGCACCCCTTAGCTTCATCTCCTTAATGGCTGAAGCCACCTCTTCGCAGTTTTTCAGCTCGATCCATTCTTCCTTGTGTGGCAGAGATGTCTGGTCGATTGTGATTACGAGGCCGTCTCTCCACTCAATCGTCCTCATGAGATTTGCCAACCCTAAGTACGGTCCGTTGACAATCTGGGAAATACGGACGATACAGGGTTAATAGGTTTTCGATGCCAGTTTTCGCTGGTCAGCCGTTGAACTGGTTGCTGCTGACTATGACAGATTTTCGATTCAGAACTGTCCAAGCTCCTCTCTCAGGCTTGAAAATTCAGGATCCAGAAGAGAACCGCTTCAACAGAAGCAAACGCTATGAGCAGAAGGACAACGCCTATCTTTGAAAGAAGCGAAACTTGGCGTGGGTTGCGTATATACTTGGTGCTGTGATAGATCAGCAGCAAGCCCAAAGCGCCTAATGCGTAAAGGACCATGACTCCTATGCTTCCCACGAGCAGCTGTTCGTGGATGCGGTATGGAATGTATGAAAGGAACCTGCCTGAGCCTATGGGCAGTATGGCAAGGGGTTCCATAAATATGTCATATATGCCGCCACCGAGCAGAAAGATGGAGACCCCCATAACAATTGCTGCGACAAGGAGGGGAGAGGGCTTGTATGCTGCCAGTTTCAGACTAGCTTTCTGAAAGGAGTAACCAGCCGATGAGAATCCTCGTCTCATTTTCTTGGACATTTCCCTTTCCCTATGACTATGCACCCTATCATAAGAAAAGAAGGAGATTTAAGCCTTACTTGTTCGTCTCCGTGCCCTTTGCTAGACCCTCTTGTTCATTGGCAGAACCTGAAACTAGAAGATGATGTGCAACCTCCTTTGCCCAGATGCCTGCGAAGGGGTTTTGCTGGATCTCCCTGAGGTATTCTTCCCAGGATACGTTCATTGATCTCCTCCAAGCCTCATAGTTTTTTAGTAGGTTTTTGCGGGCTTCTTCGTGCAGTATGCACAGTTTGCTTTCGGTCCGTCTGCCGCATATTTCGCAGTTCATCTTCTTCCCTCTTTTGACGGGCAGCTCGGGTTGATACAGAAGGTCCAAGGCCTTTTCCCCTGCACCTTGAACTGGATCATGGGCAACCCACAGGTCCGGCAGCTCCTTTGGGCTGGCTTAACCGAACCCTTTTGCGGCAGAGGGTAGGCGGCTTTGCAGATGCCCTTGAAAAAGCTTGTGCATCCAATGAAACGTTTTCCAGTTCGTCGAGAGAAAAGGATCATTAGCTTGCCTGTCCCGCAGACTGGGCAGTCGCCAACATTGCGCTGCTGCATCCGAGCCTTTCGCACTGCATCGCTCAGATCTTGACCCACTGTGTCCTCATGTTTCTTCAGTTCCTCGAGAACCGGGGTCAAACGGTTGACAGCCTTGTTGACAACGCTCTCAATCTTCTCGTTGCCATTCTGGATTCTCTCCATGCTCTCCTCGAGGTCTCTTGTGAAGTCGACGGAGATTACTTCAGGGCAGTGCTTGTTGAGGATATCGATGACGTCTAGTCCCAATTCGGAGACAACGGCTCTTTCCCCGCTTACATACCCCCTGTTGTAGAGGGTGTCGATTATGCCCGCTCTGGTTGCTTTGGTTCCGATACCTTCGTTCTCCATCTTCCTAAGCAGGCTGCTGGGGTTGTAGCGCGGAGGAGGCTTGGTGAACTTGTCTTCGCGTAGAACCTCTTTGAACTCGACCTCTTGCCCCTCCTCCAGAGGGGGGAGAACGACCTCCTCTGATCTCATGAAAGGTCTGTAGAAGAAAATCCATCCTTCTTTGAGAGTTTGCCTTCCGCGGATGAAGAAATGGTGACCGTTAACCGTTATCGATGCTTTCACGCCTTGTTTCACAGCAGGCTCGCTGAAGACAGCCATGAACCGCCTCACAACTAGATCCCAAAGCCTTCTTTCAGGCTCGCTCAGAGTTCTCTCCGGAAGACTGCCAGTGGGATATATTGAAGGATGCGCAGGGTCATGCTTCTCACCCTCCCTAGGAATAAGCTCCCTTCGCCTGAGCAGTTCTGCGGACAGTTTCTCATATCTTGGCTCACGGCTTAAGGACTCAAGTATGGCTCGATAACCGATTGTTGGGGGGAGTTTCTGGCTCGATGTTCTGGGATAGGATATGAGCGCCTCAAGATAGAGCCTTTCCGCTATATCCGCGGTGCGCCTAGGCGTATATCTGAAGAGACTGTATGCTTCGGCTTGCAGGGCGCCGAGATCGAAGGGCGCAAGGGGGTTCTGAAGGAACTTTCTGACCTCTATCTCTGCTACTTTCCCCTTCTTTCCTTTGCATTCGTTGACAACTGCTTGAGCTTCGTCCCTGCTTTCTATCACGTCCCGTTCATACTCAACCTCGTAGAGCGAGCCGTTGATCTCCACCTTCGCCCTTATGCCCCAGTAAGGTGTGGGCACAAAGGAGCTGATCCTCCTTTCCCGGCTGACTAGGAACTTCAGAGTCGGACCTTGCACCCTGCCCGTGCTCAACACAGCGTACCGCCCACTCCATTGCTTCGCTGCGACAGTCATAGCTCGTGAGAGGTTGATGCCATACATCGCATCCAGAAAGTGCCGGCAGATACCAGCTTCGACAGTAGAAAACTCGATGTGATCTGAAAGTTGTCTGTATGACTCTTCCAACTCCCCCGTTGTAAGCGTCGAGAACTTCATCCTTTTCGCTTCTTTCTCCTTGCCTCCACAGGCATATCTGAGGATTGTGTAGCCGAGGGTGGCTCCCTCAATGTCATAGTCGGTTGCCAGGATGCACTCTTGAGCTTCCCGAGAGAGCTCTGAGATGACCTCGATCCATGTTTGCGTCTCTCTAGCGTCTCTTTCGACCTCGTATCTCGGTACCCATTGAAATTCAAACACAGGGAATACGTTACGGTCCTTTACCGAAGGGGCAACTGTGTAAAGATGACCTAACGCTGCAACGACTACCAGCCTCTTTCCGTCTCTAGAGGCAACGTAATGCGGAACCCTTTCGGTCTCCTGTTTCTGAGGATCGCCTCTTTCATCTAGCGCCTTGGCGACACGCTGGGCAGCCGTCGGCTTTTCGCACAATATCAAGACGGTTTTGCCTTGCATTCAACATAATCCTCCTCTCAGATTGATCCCATTCTTCAGGTATGCTGGACCTTCAGGGCTATTGGCTAGCATCCGTTCCCGAACCTTGTTATTTGATGGTTGGTGAGATTTAAATCTGCCTCGGCGTTTTGCTTATTAGGGGGAACGACCCATTCTTCAGTAACCTCTTGAAGAGGGTGTGCAGGCTTGCCTCAACAGGTCATCTGTCATGGGTGCGGCGCGGTCCTTTACCGTGGTGATGACCTGAAATCTCCCGAAGAGATACTGCAGATGCATGAGGGTAAATGTCCCGAATGCGGCAAGAGATTGTCGTTGACGCCCCAGAACGTGAATATAGAGCCTGCAAGAAAATGGACTGTCGAGAAGTACACAAGATAGCGGAAATCCTTCCCGAGGTTCGTCTTATTCGACTTGTTCTTTCCCACTGGAACCAAAGCGGACCAGCGTAGCTGAGAATCTTTCAGGGTCTCCCGCTATTCCTAAGGCGTGTCCAACCTTTCCGATTGGACGGGCAGGCACGCCTCCCACGAAGGTGTAAGGGGGGACGTCTTTGCTAACTACTGACCCTGCTGCAACAACGGCGCCTTTTCCGATCTTTACGTTCTGGGTGATGATTGCTCCTGGGCCGATGAAGACATCATCCTCGATCACTATTCCCTGTTTCTCGCCTTTGGGTCTGAAGTGCGCGAACAGCATGCAGCCGACGCCTAGCATCACGTTGTTCCCGATCTCGATCCATTCAGGATACTCATCGTCAATGTACACTTCAGCGCCTATCCAAACAGTTCCATTGATCTTTACGCCTCTCATCCTGTGGATCGCGGGTCTCACCGTGTAGGCGCCAATGATATTCCTCGCAAGCACGTTTAGCATCCTGTTCATAAAGCCCCTAAGGTAGTGTCCCGCCAATTTCTAGTCCCTACCTCACAGAATCATGTAACGGTTCGAACGCAAGCAGCTGGCGCCTCTCAAGCTCCTGATCGCCAACCAGAGGTTCACCTAAGTTCAAGGTCGTAGACACCTTTGCCTGTTTTCCTGCCAAGATACCCTCTCTCTACGAGCTTCTCCAGCATCGGACACGGTCGGTACTTACTTTTTCTTGTCTTTCTATAGAGGTTCTGTAAGATGCTTAAGCAGACATCTGCGCCTATGTAGTCAACCAGTTTCATAGGACCCATAGGTAGATTCGCCCCGAGCTCCATGCCCTTGTCAATGGTGTCGGCATCCGCGTAGCCTTCTGCCAGATAGTATAGGGATTCATTTACCATGGCAAAAAGTATTCTGTTGACTAGGAATCCTGGAGAATCCTTCACGATAATGGGTTCTTTCCCGAGTCTATGGGCGAAGGTCAAAGCTTTCTTGACAGTTTCATCCGATGTCTTGGGACTAGGAACGATTTCCACGAGTCTCATGATGTGAGCTGGGTTGAAGAAATGTATTCCAACGACCCTATCGGGGAACTTGGCAATGCTGGAGATATCAGTGACGCTCAGGGAAGATGTGTTGGTGGATAGAACGGTGTTTCTGGGACACAACGCATCCAGTCTCCTGAAGATATCTTTCTTCACACTTTCATCTTCCTCTCGGGCCTCAATCACGATGTTGGCGTCTTCTACACCGTCTTGTAAAGACTCACTCCAGCTTACGTAAGAGCGCAGAAAGGCCTCATCGACGGTGATTCGCCCCTTTTTCCGTTCTTTCTCGCAGAAACCCAGAAAATCCACAAGACCCTTCTTGCCCCGTCTGCTCACCAGTGTAACGTTGATCTTTGAAAGGGCAGCGGCTAACGCGATGCCTCGTCCCATCGCACCTACCCCGACTACTGCTACTCTGTCGTTCATGAACATCGACCGTCGGCATCTAGCTTAGCTCTTTTCACGATTTATTCTTTGCCTCGCCCCTACGGACGTTTATCATGTTTCTCTCACTGGCTTCTCCGTGAGCAGCAACTACTTCTTTCTACTGTCTCAGAAAAGCCTCGATAAATAGTCAAGCAAGGTCAAGCTGTCGATGTCGCCGGTCAAGAGGCAGCAGTAGGAGGCGCCGTTTTTCCATTTGTGATTCCTTTCCCAGTATTCGACCGCCTCGGTAACCCGGGGGAACCACCCGTTCCTTTGCATTCCATACCCAATGACTTCCCTGAGAACGTCGATATGGTTTGGTTGCCCCATTCTCACGGGGTGGAGGTCGAACATGATGACTCCGCTCTTCTCTTCAGTTTGCTGCAGAGCTCTCTTCAGTATTCTCGCCATCTGTCTGTTGCTGAGTCCGTAGATATCCATCATTCTGTCATCTGACCACTTGAACATCGGGGTGCAGGTGAAGCTCGACATATGGCCATCCACATGGACTCTGAAGAAGCTTCTCTCGTCGCAGTGAGGGGATCTTAGGCCTAGGCTTCCTTCCCAAAGGAAGCCAAGCTCCTCCAACAGTCTGGGCGTCTGATCCGTACAGACATTGTAGGGGGCCCTGAAACCCCGGACAGGGATACTCAGATTTCGGAAAGCTGACAGGCTATTGCCTATGTCCATTCTCTCTGCCTTGGGAGGCAAGTACCTGTAGTTCACGTGGTTGAAGCCGTGAGAGGCGACCTCTTGATGGAAATCTAGGATTAGACGGACCGTCTCGGGGTTCCTCAGAGCTGCTGAAGCAACGATGGGAAACGTGAAACCAGCTTGGAATTCCTCAACAAGCCCGAGGATATTATCGAGAAGCGATCGGAATGGGGTCTTGTGGAGAAACGCCATCCGAAAGGCTTGACGCAGAAAAAACGGCTTTCTTTCTTTCCAGAGGTATCTCAGCCAACCGGTCTTCAGGAGCATTTGAGACCGCTCACAAGCGTCGCATGCTCTAAGCCTTCTCCTTCAATAAATCGGTTATGGTCTCAAACCATAAACTAAATATAAACGGTTCATTATCCATTAAGACAAGTTTCCGAATGGAGTCCTAAAGATGCCGAAGACAGCAGACATCGTTGCAGGACTAAGGAAGGTTCAAGAGCTCCGCCCAAAAGCCTCACACCAGTCAATAGTCAAGACCGCCTTGATCTTGATTGTGCTTGTGATCGCCTTCGCTGTTAGGCTGCTACCAATCCGTTGGGGATACTATCTAAGCGAGTTTGACCCCCACTACCAGTACCGCCAGACAAAGTACATAATTGAGAACGGCCTCCTCGGCGATAAGGGGTGGATTTCATGGCACGACAACATGAGCTGGTATCCTTGGGGAAATCAGGTATCTCGTACGACTTACATAGGGCTCCCCCTCACGGCTGCGGCGCTTTACTTCGTTCTAAGCGGGCTAGGGGTCCCACTTGTCGCAAATCCCAGCCTTGATCCCCTGCTCTCAGACCCGATCTACAATCTTTGTGTTGTCTTCCCGGCAATAATGGGTACGGTATCTTGTCTCGTCATATACTTCCTTGGCAAGGATCTCGGCGGCAGCGTAGTCGGGATGTTCGCCGCGCTATTTCTGGCTTTGGATGCGTCTTACATTGGCCGGACTTCGCTGGGATTTTTCGATGATGAAACTGTCGGGATCTTGGGCATACTGATTTTCATTCTCTTCTTCCTCAGATCAATAGACGCGAACAAACCGATGAGAGCAAGTTTGCTGTACGCTGTAGCCGCTGGCTTGTCTCTAGGGTACCTCTGTGCCTCTTGGGGAGCCTCTCGATACCCGATTGTCATGACCGCCTTGTTCGCTTTGGTTCTTCTAGTCTCTGGCAGACATTCTCTACGTCTGCTTCTGTCTTATGTGATAACCTTCGCGCTTGCTCTTCTAGTAGCTGTGAGTGTTCCCTACCTTGGAACCAGATTCATCTTTGAAAGTGAGATTCTCTCTGTCTATGGGGTCCTTTTCCTCTTGCTCATAGCTGAGGTCAATCGACGTGTAAAGACGCTACGCAGCAGATTGCTCTACGTCTCGCTTCTTCTCGCTTCGGTGGCAGCCCTCTTTGCGTTGCTCTGGTCGAGAGGCATGATTCGAGGGCTTGAGACGAAGTTTCTTTCGGTGCTTAACCCCTTTGTGCGGTTTGAGAGTCCGATTGTGGAGTCGGTTGCTGAACATAGACCTTCAGCTTGGGGAACCTTCTACTATAACTTCGGTATTGGAATTTTTTTTGTGCCTGTCGGGCTCTTTTTCGCGTCTATGGCGGTAACGAACCCGAGCATCTTCATGATTATCTACGGTTTGACTTCCATATTCTTCGCCAGTTCGATGATAAGGCTGAACATCATAATGTCTCCCGTTGTAAGTCTACTCTGGGCTCTAGGACTAGTACGTCTGCTCAAACCCTTCATCTTGTTCTTGAAAGAAGCTCCTCAGGCTCCTAGGCAGAAGCCGCGATTCAGAGGTGTTCTGGGAAGGGAGACTGCCGCGGGGATCGTGCTGATGATGTTCATCCTCTTGACCTTGACGCATGTGGTTGGAACGGATTTCGTTGCGGGGCCGCTTGCTCAGGGTCCAAGGGTCTACACTCAAGCCTTCACACCTACGACGATTGCTTCATCAGGTATGTCTGCAAAGCCCTCCTCTACTTCCCGTGACTGGATTGACACTCTGATCTGGATACGCGAGAACTTGCCGCTGTCGCCTCCTGACGGTGACACGGTT
>CAYRBK010000002.1:34265-68297 GCA_964422605.1 uncultured Candidatus Bathyarchaeia archaeon
TCTGATCTGGATACGCGAGAACTTGCCGCTGTCGCCTCCTGACGGTGACACGGTTGTTGCCAGCTGGTGGGACTACGGATACTGGATCACGACGATCGCGAACAGAACAACGCTTGCGGACAACGGCACCTGGAACTGGACGCAGATCAAACAGATCGGGCTTATGTTTATGTCAAACGAGACAGAAGCAATAAAGATTCTCAGAAAATACAACGTGACTCACGTAGTGGTGTTTACAACTTTCGACACTCAAGGCAGACTAGGCATGGCTGGCGGCGACGAGGGGAAGTGGGAGTGGATGGCAAAGATACCTGGCCTCGACCCCAAACCTTTCGGCAACTACACGCTTGGCTTGGATTGGATAGATGTCAATGAGAATGGTCAGATTGACAGTTCGGACACCGCAGTGGCAAACAAGTTGGGCGAGAATACAACGCTCTACAAGCTCATGGCTTATGGGAGAGATCTGACAATGAGTGGGTACTCGACTATCCGCCTGCAATATTTCGAGGAAGCGCACTTTTCGCGAGAACGCGGGTCCACGGAACCTGCTCCAGGAACATCGTATGTGCCTCTGGTGTGCGTGTATAAGGTCAACTATCCGGAAGAGTAGCCGGCGTCAGTTCTGTCGTCCTAAGGCTTATTAGCATTTCTGGAGACATAATGGTGAGCATTTGATAGTCAAGAGTGACGAGCAGGGCATGTCTGAGACAGTCAGTATTTCCATTAAGATACCTAAGGGCATCTACGCGGAGCTGGCTATACGAGTACCTGAAGGTGAAAGGAGCAGTTTCGTAAGAGACGCCATAGTTGAGAAGCTTCAGAAGACTCCATCTCCGAACAGGATTCTTGAACTTGAGCAGAGAATCGGCAACATTGAGGACGACCTTTCCATGATTAAGCGATGCTTGGCAGACCTTGAGTTCTTGACATACGAAAGGGGCAAGGTCAACCCTCATACCTTCTGCGTCGACAAGACTGATCATGCAATCGTGGACTACCTCATTCACTACATGGGGGGAACGACCCCTGAGCTGGCTGAAGCGTTGAAGCTGAACCGTTGGCTAGTCCTGAACCATCTGAAAAGAATCAACAGACGCTCGAGAAAGCAGCTCGGCAGACCAGTCGTTGAATATTTCGCAGGCGAGAAGGCAGGGAAGAAGAAAGCATGGTGGCTTGACGAAGAACTGATAGAAAAGCACTAAAGCATGCCAGAAAGAAGCCATGCCGAAAACGGGCCCGTGGCCCAGACAGGATGAAGGCGCCGAGCCCCACATCAAGGGCGCGTATGCCTCCGGAGCCGGAGAACCTGGGTTCAAATCCCAGCGGGCCCGCCATAGTTTCTATGCACAAAGAGACTAATGCCACCTCCGCCCGTTCTATTCTCGGTGTTCATGGGCCAAGGGTTGCGCGTTGGGCCAAGATCCTCGAGCAGGACGAGGATTTCAGGCGTTGGTACCGGAACTTGGCGAGTGGAAGTGGAATCACGGCTGGTGAGCGAGCCCGCGTCCCAAATCGATTCCCAAACGCCCATGGTCTAAGCCCTAGGGGATTTGCTGAGTAGGCTGTGAAGGACAGGAGGATACACGGGGAAATCATCACCCAAACCAAAAATCTTAAGTGAAATGGAAAAATAGAAGTGATTATGCAAGAGATAAAAGAATTCCTAAGAGAGATTGTTGGTTCCAAGTTCGTGTCTGATGACTTGTTTGACCGCTGGAGCTATTCTGTGGACTCTCTTATCTATGATAGCATAGAGCCAACTCCACCTGCCATTGTAGTGAGACCCGGCAGCATAGAGGAGATTCAACAAATACTGCGTGTGGCAAATACGACTAGAACACCAGTTTACGTCAGGGGAGGCGGTACACAATGTTCTGGAACTCGCGGCGACAGAGTCACTACATCGGTTCTGATTGACATGACGCGAATGAACAACATCGTTGAGATAGACGAAGAATCTATCACAGTCACTGCACAGGCTGGAATGACTTGGGGGAAACTGAATGCAGAGTTGGAAAAAGCTGGATGGAGACTTGGCTATAAAGGCCCGTATTCTGGTTATGGGTCTACTGTCGGCGGAAGTGTTGCGTATCAGTCAAATGGTCTAGGCAGTACCAGATATGGAGTAGTTGGTGAAGAGGTCACGAATCTGAAAGTAGTTCTGCCAGAGGGTGGAATACTTCAAACTGGTACCGCGGTAAACCCAAACAGCAAGAATTACTATAGATACTGTATAGGCCCGGATGTAGCCGGCATCTTCATTGGTTCCTTAGGCGCATTTGGGGTGATCGCGGAAGTAACCCTTCGCATGTATCCGAAAGCTGACTATAGCGCTTTTGGTTCTCACGCTTTTAGAGACTATGAATCTGCTCACAAATGCTATTATGATTGGCTCAAAAACATGGTGGCAGAAGATGTTGCATGGTATGCGGAAGACGGCCTAGAAGTAATGGTGCCAGAACTAGCAGAAAAAGGTTACAAATCGATGCTTACCTATGTCGTTGAAGACGTCAGCAGTGAGCTTGTCAATGCAAGAAAAAATCTGCTTGATCAGATAGCTGTTGAAAACAAAGGGGCACTTCAGGATCCAATCTACGCTAAAGCAGGTTGGATATACAAGTTTGAGCTTCTACCTAGGTGGGTTGCAAAGATTGGCACTTGGCAGTGGACATGCCATCTCTCATCTGCCGGAGGTTCATTAAGAGATCTATTGGAGGTTCTTAAGTTCATTGACTCATATCGCGAGAAATGTGAAAAACATAACGTGTATTCAGCAACCATAAGTATTGCTCACAAAACTTGTGGACACGTATCTACTTCTGTTTACTACGATCAGTCCAATCCAGAATCTATCAAGTTGGCAAAAGAGATGGCAGAAGGAATAGTCAAAACAGCAGCGGAGTGTGGAGGCTGCAACTACAAGCCCGGCAAATTGTGGTATCCTTACACCATAATGAAAAGCCCTGCATATCGAGAAGTCTTAGCTAGGCTCAAGAAATCTTTGGATCCGAATAATATTATGAATCCTGGGGCGTTAACTCTTCCATTAGATTAGGGTGGCGAATATGCTTTTGGAAAAAGCGAAAAAAAGCGTTTATCTATGCGCCAGATGCGGATACTGCAGAGATATGGTGAGAGCTAGAGACAATACGGATCTCATGTGTCCCCTTCGTGAGACAACGAGCGGATTCGAGTCTTTCACAGCAAGAGGAAGAAATTGGATTCTAAGACTATTCTTAGAAGGAAGAATCAGCCCCCGCGATTTTTCTGAAACGTTTGTAGATCATCTATACTCGTGTCTGCTATGTGGGAATTGTACGGAACACTGCCTAGTACTTGAACCTGAAAGTTGGGCAAGTTTTCCCGAGAACAGATTTGGGGATCATTTGATCAATAACGATGAGATAGCAATGGCCCTGCGGAATCTAGTCATCGAAGAAGGAAAACCTCCAGTTCAGATTCGGAAGGTTCTGGAAAATATCTATCGATCCGGCAATCCCTTAGGTGAACCACGAGAGAAACGTGACGCTTTTGCCCAGAATATCGATTTCGGCATCAAAAATGCGGCAGAGGAAAGATGTGAAGTGTTGCTGTATCTAGGCTCTATCGCACCTTATAGTGAGATGAATCAAAGGGCAATACAGGCAGTTGCTAGAATCCTGAAAGCTGCAGATGTTGATTTTGGTATTCTGGGTGCCAGAGAAATAGATAGTGGAGGATACGCCCGTGAACTCGGGGAAGTAGGTCTGTTTGAGGAGCTTGCTCGACAGAATTCCGAACTCTTTCGCAGATATGGAATTGGTGAGATTGTTTGCCTTTCACCTCATGATTATCACACCTTTACCAACTACTATCCCGAGATATCAGAAGAAGGGCTAGCTGGAATTCACGTTCAGCACTATACTGAGTTCATCTCAGATCTTATTCGCAATGGAAGACTCAGAATGAGGGGCAACATAGACACGACTGCGACTTTTCACGACCCGTGTTACTTGGGCAGAAAAAACGGCATCTATGATGCTCCTCGAGAAATCCTCCTAGCAGCTGGTGCCAGACCAATCGAGATGAGATTATCACATGCGAATTCCTATTGTTGCGGGGGAGGCGGCGGAATGCTATGGTACGAACCTAAAGACAAACCAAGGATAGAAAACCAAAGGGCGACACAAGCTGTTGAAACGGGAGCTAATATTCTCGCGGTCGCCTGCCCTTCATGTGCTCAAATGCTAGAAGACGGAATGAAAGCTGTTGGCGGCAAGATGAAGGTCAAGGATGTAGCTGAAATTGTTGAGGAAGACATCGTTCATTGATATCTGAGATAGGATCTTTCATCCTCTATGAATTCACATTGCTGCTCCATGCAGCATTCACTCAATCAGTCTCATTTTGCAGATCATTTGGATTGCCGAGAGGGTCCGAACGCTCTCAGAACAAGCCGGCTTCGGAAGTCACATTGAAGCAGTACAGTAGACCTTGAGACAAAAAACGTTGTCGACGATTTGCCGTTGTTGATGAGAAGACAATACACTGCTTGGAACGATCTCCAGCAACCCTTGAGCTTCACTTTCCGATCTACAAGGATTATGTCAGCCTTTTCGTCTAGCCTCCTGAGAATCATCGAAAACAGCAGTGCACATGTCGTCGAGCTTTAGTCCTATCATTGTATCTAGCTTGCTGCTCGTCTTCATCACCATATCCAGATAGGTTATATCGAGCAGCAATAATTGCCGGTTTCTATTTTTTTAATGGTTCTTGGACGGTAAGACCGCCGCCGACGCCCGAATATGTGGTTGTTATGAGAAATCGACCCAAAGGCAGAGACTCTATCCGAAGGGCTCAGCGAGAAACCAAGAACATGGCCCGAGGTTCAAATCCACCTGGGGCGCCATAGTTCTTACGGTTTTCCTCATCCCGATGCATCTTTTGGGGGCCTGGTCGCTGTCTCTGATCCTCCAGAAGGTTTTTAAACCTCATTTGTCTAGCATCTACGGTCAAACACTGCTACTTGTGGCTCTAGGGAACGAGCTAACTGTCATCTTGGGAGTGGTTGGTCACGTTTAACATCGTCAGCTTGGAGGATTCGGTTCGCATACCGCCTGAGAAGTTCGGCGGCTCGTTGCAGGACGTTGCCCGAGAGCAGCTGAAAATAAAATATGAAGGCATTATCGATGAAGAGTTGGGTTACGTGATTGCGGTGACCGACATTGAAATCTCACCGGTTGGGAAGATTATTCCGGGGGACGGAGCGACCCATCACAAGGTCCACTTCTCGCTTCTGACCTTTTTTCCGAAGGTCCAAGAGATAGTTGAGGGCGAAGTGGTCGAGATAGCTGACTTCGGCGCCTTTATCAGGGTTGGACCTGTTGACACTTTGATCCATGTCTCGCAGATCATGGACGACTTCATCTCGTACGATGACAAACAAGGCGTATTGATGGGTAAGGAGTCCAAGCGAAAGATTATGACGGGAGATAGGATGCGTGTCCGGACGACCGCGGTCTCCCTGGGAAAAGGGGGAAGCTTCGGGAAGATAGGCGTAACTGCCCGGCAGCCCTTCCTAGGGAAGCTAGAATGGATCGATCAGGATCTCGAGAAACTCAGACCCACGGCTGAAGGCAAGAAGGAGGAATGAAACTCCAAAGGGGACCTGAAATATGGTTGACAGGGCTTGCAGGAACTGCCGTCTAATCTCAGACCGGAATGCGTGTCCAGACTGTAAGTCGACCGACCTAAGCGATGACTTCAGCGGTCTAGTGGTTGTGTTCGACCCAGAGAATTCTGCAATCGCGAAGGCTATGAACATCAAGAAGAAGGGCCGTTACGCCGTTCGTATCAGATGATGACGGCTCCTCACAGGATATCAGATGTCACTTTTCTAGTTCTTGCAGAAACTTCGCCGAAGCCGAGATAAGCCTTTTGCCATCTTCGGTGGCTTGGTACTTGGCGATTCGCCTCTTTCCTAAGGCTTCGTACTCTCGTCTCACTACGTGCAGATCTTCCAATCTCCTCAAGATATATCGCAATTGTTCTGAGTCTAGCCAAACTCTCATCTGACGGACCATGTCTCGTATCTCAGGCAACGTGCCAGGTCTGCCCATCTTGTGAAGGGTGAGGATTACCCTCATCGCATATTTGGTTGTGAATACTTTCACGAATCTGCCGTGTTCCTTCGCGTCGAAGAGGCTCATTGACCTGATCTCCCTTTCAATTCTTGAGATTCTCCGTTTTCGGCTCTTCCTCTTCACTGTTGCTTTGCGTTCGACCCTTGTCTGGATCAGCGCGACCTTCTTACTAAACCGCCTGACTAGGGATGGGGAGAGAATTCTGAGTACATCAATGATCTCCTGCTTTTTGGTTGCCTTCTTTTTGCCGAAGATTGTGCTCTTCTCGAGGAGGATGCTGTTCTCCTTCGCCAATGTCCTAAGATGCCTAGACGTCATGTAGTTCAGGAGTTCCTCCTTTGATAAGCGGGATAAGCCCAGCGACATGACTAGGTCGGACTCTTTGAATTCGGAGTCAACGAGAACATCTATGACTTCCTCCTTAGTTCTGGCAGGCTTAACCTTGTCCATCCAGTCTCTTATCTCGAGTGTGATGTTATTCTGGCGTGCGAGTCTTCTGAGTTCCCCTAGGTTGAGTCTGGCTAGCAGTTCCCGGGTCTGTTCATAGTCAGCAAGTTTTGCCGAAACTGACAACTAGAATCCGAGTAGACAGTTCAAATCTTTTGGGCATTTAAGACTTGTGGATGTCCACATTGCCCAGATGGGTTTCAGGGGGGACTTGCCCAGTCTCATCTGGTCGTGCTGCTAGATTTGGGGCTTGCTCGACTCTTGAGATGAGACTTGCTGGCGATCGTGTAGATGAATTCCGGATCATCTATGGTAGGTTCCGCTATGCCGACCATGTCGGCTCCTCTCTCGAACAGAGTCTCGGCATCCTCCGGGAACCGAACGTAGCCGCTTGCTAGAAGGAAAAGAGAACAGTTCTTCTTGAGATCTTGAACAAAGCTGAAGTCAGGTTTCCTTGTTTTATCATCTCTCACGTTGAAATGGACGGCAAAGACGTTGGCTTCTTCCAGCCTTCTCAAGACCCTTGGATAATCGTTGACAATGTCCTCTCTAAACTTCACTATCAACGGGATCTCCAGTTTTGCCAGAGCCTTGACCCACCTGAAGAGCTCACCGCGGTTCTCGGGCAGAACCATAGCTCGCACCTTGCCGAGACGCAGGTACGGCTCGTAGCCACCATGAACGTTAAGCTCCAGGAAATCGCCGCCGGCTCTGTGGAAGCAGTCAGCTCCCTCAAGCGCCCACTCGAGCCTAGGTGAAGCTAGGTTTAGGCATGTGAACGCGTCGCGTCTGGCTTTGGCCCTTCTGTTCTCTTCAGCAAGGAACTCTGTGCACTTTTCGGTGCTGGAGGGTAAGAAATACGGTTCTCTCCCATATGCAGGCGGCTCAGCCAAGTAAGCCCCGAGCTGAACCATGACGCAGCCTTTGCTTCTTTCTGAGCAGAAAGCGCCGTCGGTGATGTTCATCATGGAAGAGAGAAAGAAGCCTTTTCTGAGTTTCTCATATAAGTCCTCGGACTCACACTCCACTGCTTAACACCATCCTTTCCTATTCTGTCTCGGGCATAAATCGGTTTCCACGGACTTGTGCCTGCCAGCAAGCGTCCCTACCAGTCGAAACATGCGGCATCAGAGATCCATGCGCCAGGTGTGTAGAAGGGGATGGATCAGAATCGATGCAGGTTAGAGAGCCGTCAGTTTAACTCTGAGATATCATCGAGAGGTCAATCAAATGCCTTTTCGTCATCCGGCCAAGCATACCTTCTGCACGCCAAGTAATAAACGTTCGCCTAGACTATTAAGGGCACGGACTTTGCTTGCGTACGAGTTGAAGAGAAGGATTCGATAATATTGATGCTTTCCAGAATCCCGGCTAAGGCTCCCCATCTTCCACTTTGATGGTCATGTTAGGAGGAGTGTCTGGACTATGAAACTCAATACAGCAACAAGTAACATGATTAGGCTCAAGGGCCTTGTGACTCTCCTATGCCCTCTGCTCATGGCAAGTAACATGACCGTTACGAGTATCATGAAGGGCATGGTTGAGAGAACTTCCAGAGCTGAAGTCTCAAACGGATGTATGACTGCCACGAGCCCGAAGACTAGGGTGATCGTGACTATGTTGTCCCCTATGACGTTCCCGATTGAAACCTCATGCTCGCCCTCAAGCGCAGCGAAGAGGGAAACGGCCAGTTCGGGCAGAATCGATCCCAAGGTCATTATCGTAAGTCCGACATAGAACTCCTTTACTTCATAAAGCTCAACGATATAGAGAGCACTGCGGACAAGCAGAAACGTGCCGCTCAACAAGGCCATGCCGCCCAAGACCAAGTAGATCGCAGCTTTCCTCCGTGTAGCACCTCCCTCACGATTGTTAGGAAGCCCGTTGTTTGTGTTGAAAACTCGTATTGAATAGTAGACGAACATGGGATACATCACGAGGAAGATGAGCCCCAACCACCAGGTAACTGCCCCCGTCAAGATCAATACTAGAGCCAAGAATGCGCTTAGCCCAATCATGAAACCTGATTCTTTCTCTGCTATAGAGTTGCCTATCCTAAACTCTCTGACTAAGCCGCATAGTCCGATGATGAGAGGAATATTGTAAATGTTGGAGCCGAGGATGTTTCCAAAAGCCAGATCCGAGGATTGCCAGATGGCTGCAATTAGAGAACTCATCAGCTCAGGCAAGGCTGTGACCATTGCCACGAAAATACAGCCAGTGATTATGCGGCTGACCCCTAGACTCCTAGATATCCAGAGAGCTCCCTGCAAAGTGTTCTTGGCGCCCACGTAAAGGAGCATTAGACTTGCTGCAATAGCAACCGCGCAAAGGACTAGCGGATACATAGAGGTCCATTTTTCCCATTCCCATTGAGAGCCCGGCATATAAACGTTTCCAGAGGGGCTCGACATAGAGGTCAAGCATGAGGAGTCAGCACCGACAAGGCTAATACTATAAAGATGAGTTTCCCCTTCAGAGCTATGGGCAGCGGCGAATGAAGGTTTCATGATGACTGTGAAGCTTCACATAGGGCTCGATGACACGGACTCCCCGCGTGCAGGATGCACGACATACATAGCCGCCCTCATCATCAGGAATATGCGCAAACTGGGAATCCCCTTCATCGATTACCCGAGCCTCATAAGGCTCAACCCAAACGTACCGTGGAAGACAAGAGGCAACGGCGCAATCTGTCTGAGAATAGTCTGCGAAGAACAGATGTTAGGACAGGTTGAGGAATGTGTTGTCGAGCCCGTCGAGGAACAAGCGGATCTCAGCTTCGGAGGCACCGATCCCGGTGTTGTCTTCCTGACCGGCGAGGTGCCCGGCGAGATTGAAGCCTTCTCGCAAAGAACGATAAGCGGCTTGGTCCGTAAGGATGAAGCCCTGAGGCTCATAAGGAAGTTTGGAGCAGAAGCCTTCGGTTTCAAGGACGGAAGAGGAATCATTGGAGCCTTAGCCGCGATAGGCGAGATGTTGAAGGGAGACCACACCTACGAGTTCATAGCCTACCGTAAGCCTAGGAACCGAGGAACTCCCAGAAGGATCGACGCCTCGTCTGTCATATCCATGGAAAAGGAGCTGGGCAACCTGTCCTTCAACAATGTTGACCCTGAAACGGGCCGAATTCTCATAACCCCCAGAGGCCCTGACCCCATACTCTACGGGATAAGAGGCGAATCCGCTGAAGCTGTGAGGTGTGGGCATGAACTAGTCGTCGCAGAGGAGCCCATAGAACGATGGGTCGTCTTCAGGACGAACCAAGGAACCGACGCCCATCTAAAGCGAATTGTCTCCATCAGTCAGGTAAAGCCCTACAACCCCATAGTGATAGAAGGGCAAGTGGTGGGAAAGCCGCGAGTTCTCAAAGGCGGCCACGTAGTGTTCCGAATCAGAGATGAAACAGGGGAAACAGATTGTGCGGCATACGAGCCGACCGGCATCCTCCGCAACGTTGCGAAATCCCTGGTAGGGGGAGATGTTATTGAAGCCTGTGGGGGCGTCCGCCCAGCATCGTCCAAGAATCCGATAACAGTCAACCTGGAGAAGATGCGGATCGTCAAACTTGGTTCCAGCCTTATGTTCCGGAACCCTCTCTGTCCAAAGTGCGGAAGGAGGATGAAATCCATGGGAAGAAACCAAGGCTTCGAATGTAAAAACTGCGGCTTTCACGGTCCTAACCTTGAGAAAACCGTCGTTGAGGCTGAAAGACCAATAAAGCCAGGAGTCTACGTTACGTCTCCCAGGTCCCAGAGACACCTGACCAAACCCTTGAAAAGATACGGCCTGGAAAAGCCCGCACATTCTGAGTCTTATGAGAAAGTAATCCCCTATGACCTCTTTTCTGGCTCGTGAGGTTCTAGGCTGATTCGGATGCTTCAGTCTCTACCCATGAGAACTTCTTCTGGAGGGCTTTAGGGTAGTAGAGCTTCCAGTCGTAGTCGACTTCTCTCCCCCAGCGATAGTATATGCGGGGATCAATATAGCTCTTGAGCGAAGTTCCCAGGTTGTAGTCACGCGTCTCCTTCCGGGATTCTATCTGAAGACTCATCTTCCGTATGATGCTTTCATCTCGCTGTCTCCGCTTCTCAAGCCTCTCCTCCCTGGTTTTTACCCGCTCGTCACGTTTTCGCTTCAGACTTCCGATATGGTCTTTCAGGCGCCTTATAACCCCATGTGTAAGCCCGATGCGTCTTCCCAAAGCCGCAGACATCCTACCCTCCTGTCTTCTTGCAGTAGCCTCCTGTCGGTACCTTTCCAGCTTCTGTTCTGTAGCCTCTAGCCTTGCTTGCTGTTTCCGCAGTCTCCCTCCAGATTGTTCTTCCATTTCTCTGATTTTCCGCTTCGTCATCCTCTGGGTCTCCTTAGCCCTGTGTATCTGCTCTCTCAGACGAGCTTGCCTTCTTCGCAAGGAGGACTTCCAAGTCTTCGAGACCGTACGTCTGTGGTTGCAGATCTTGGCGGCTTCCAGATTCGCCATTGTGGCGACATGTTTTTTGACGTGATCGGGAGCGTCAGCTTTTAGTGGCGTACTCTTAAGCGCATTTTCGACTGCTTCTGACGCATAGCAAGTGCGGAAGTCCTTAGCTGAGAGTCCGTTTAGCACCTCGCCTAGGAACTCGCTTACACGTTCTGAATCAACGCCGGAGAAAAGCGTCGAAGTAGTGTCGGCTGAGAAGTCCTTCAGGTTCCTGACGACTTCAGGTGGAAGATCAACTCTAAAGATATGGGGGATAGAGTCCTTTCCGAGAAAGCTAAAGGTGACTTCGCCGTCTTCCTCAAAATCAATATGCTCGGGTCGCAGCGTCGAGGCGCCGACAGTGTCCGCTTCTTCTGGGTCCTTCTCATCTCCGACCCTTATCTTCAGCCTATCGATAAGGTAACAGACCGTCGCCGTCTTTCTCCGCCTCAAATCGTCTGAGTCGAGACCGCCCCAGATGTGGTTCTGTATCCTGGAGAGATTTTCCCGCAGTTCCCCGGCCTTACTGAACTTCTCAATCTCCTTCTTCTGCTTAAGCGGACTGCTCTCCGAAAGCCACACGTACCTCATCCTGCTGGTAAGTTTGTCCCTCCACCGCGCGGTCCACATCACATCTGGAAGCCAGAGGACGGCCTTCCAGTTGCCTGGCGGCTTGGTAGCGTCAGGAGAGAGATTAAGCTCAATATCCTCTTCATCTGGACCCTCCTTCCATCGCCCTCGCAAAGGATGTCTACCCCTTCCCATGAAAATGCATGATGGCTCAGCCGCGAAGTTGCTGATCTCGGTCTTCACCCCGTCCACGAGAGCGTAACCATACTTCTGCCTATCTGCTTCTTTTTCTGCTTTGCGTTGTTCCGTCATCCTTTTCCTCTCCTCTCTAGGTAGGCTGGGCTTCAGGGCTTTCTCTTGGTTAATGTGCGATTCGATTGCTGAGAAGTCGAAGTCTTCTGGACCCAGTTTTCCCTTCTCGTTGAGCGACTTGCAGAAGTCCGCTAGGAAGTTCCTTACCATGACATTGTCTCTGATCTGACCAGCAGTGAGCTTCTTGACCCAGGCAACAGCCATCTCTTCTTGTCTAGGTGTGAGCTCCAGATCCTTGCCTTTCACCCGTATGTGAGACCCTTTCGGCTGGTATTTCGGAACGAAGACGCCATTATGAACAAGTTGCTTCATCAAGCACCGTCTCTTATTCCGCTGACCTCTAGTTAAATGTTATCCACAATCGCTAGAAGACAGTTCCGAGTTGGTCCATAATATGTCACTTGCCGACAGGAACACAATCCTGATGCCGCTCATAGAAGATTTGGTCCATGAAGTCCAAAGAATCACCAGACCTAGCCCAAGACCAGGCACAACTATGCACAAGGATGCCTCGGTTTCTGCGGTGTATGACAGTTCAGTGCAAGTAACGGTTATGAGCAAGTTAGACGGACTTATCCAACATAACACGGTGTTGACTTGAGATGGGTGAAGAAGTTAGGTTGCCCCCAGCCGTTCAGGAGAGGCTGCTGAGGCTGCAACAGTTGCAGCAAACGTTGCAGAGTGTTCTGACGCAGAAACAACAGCTTGAACTCGAGCTTCTTGAGGTCGATCAGGCTTTAAGTGAACTGGAAAAGGCTTCAGACGATGCCGTCATCTATAAGTCTGTGGGCTCGCTTCTCATCAAGTCGGAAAAGCCTAGGGTCGCGACTGAGATGAACGAAAGAAAAGACCTGGCAAACATGAGGATTTCTGTTCTCAGCAAACAAGAGGAACGGCTTCGAACTCAGATCAAGGAACTCAACGAAAAACTCCAGAAGGATCTGCGTCCACTCTCGCCTCCATGACGGTGGCTCTCTTGGGAGATGCGAAAGTATCTTCGCTTTCGTCTGAGCAGATGGAGAGATTGTGTGAGGTGGCTGAAGAGGCTGCGCGAGAGAGTATTGTCTCGATAGTTTCCAGACGCGGGATCTCCGACTTGTCGATTATCGCTGGCTTGGAAGAAGCGGAGACGTTGAACATGGAGGTAGATGTTGAGGTAATCCTTTCACCATCGCTCAGGAGTACGGATGCGAGAAGGCTGGCTGAGGAATCGGTCAAAGCAGCCTTTGAAGCCGTTGAGAAGTATCTGAGGGAGTCCGGATGTCAATCCAACCGGTAAAGTCTCTTTTCGAAGAGGTTAGACCAGAGTCCATTCTTCTCTTGTGCCATCAGAATGCTGATCCGGACGCGGTTTGCTCAGCTTTCGCCTTTTCTCAACTGCTGAAGCGTCTGTACCCCAAACTTGGAGTGGGGATTGCATCTCCTGAGGGCGTAAGCAGACTGTCAAAGGCCTTGGTTGCTCGCCTGCTCATGGTCCTAAGGGAAGAGGAGCCTAATTTCAAAGATGCTGACATGATCATAATGGTGGATACGAACACAATCCAGCAGCTCGGAGAATGGAGGAAAGGAGTGGAGGAATCTTCAGCTCCGCTCGTCGTAGTCGATCATCACGCAAGCCATCCTGAAACAGAGAAGGTCGCAACCCTATGCATATGCGATGAAAACGCTTCGTCAACATGCGAGATTGTGTACGGGTTTTTTGTGGAGCTCGGATTGACGCCCACCAAAGAGGAGGCAGAAGCACTCTTTCTGGGCATAGCTTTCGATACAAAGCATTTCATACTGGCGAACTCGAACACGTTCAAGGCGGCTGCCGGCTTGATCACCGCCGGTGTTAACGCGCGGGAAGCTCTGTCGCGGCTTTCGCTTCCTATGGACCTATCAGAACGTATAGCACGACTTAAAGCTTCTAAGCGCGTAAGGCTCACAAGAATCGGCAACTTGCTTGTCGCTTTTTCCCACGTAAGATCCTACCAGGCATCAGCGGCCAGGGCTTTGATTGAGATTGGAGCTAATCTTGCGATGGTTGGAGGCCAGAGAGACGATGAGCTCCAGATCAGCATAAGATCGGACCAGGAATTCTACAGACAGACAGGGCTCCACCTAGGCAGAGACTTAGCCAAGCCCTTAGGAGAGTATCTTCACGGCATGGGAGGAGGCCACTCAACAGCGGCGGGGGTTAATGGTGTAGGCGACTTTGAGGCAGCCGTAAAGCGGGCGCTGAGGATACTCAGAGAGAAACTCCAGAAGTAGATGGTCTCTACCGTTTCTAAGGAAAAATGGCGTGGACAGTCAAAAAGGGTCATCTACTCTACACGGATGTTGAGAGGAAAGCGGTTGCAACATGCCTACGTTTCGCAACATCAAACACAGTCAGAAAACAGTTCTATCACTATCTGCTTCCAAACGGCTACGTAGAACGAGTCAGCAAAGGCATATTCAAAATCACGCAAAAAGGAGTAAAATGTTAGAAATTCTCAAGTCTTGAACTCGGGTGTGCGGACTTCGTTCGTACTATTGGCACCAAATTTCCGCTGGTAACTCTCTTAAGTGATCTCCTTGGTTTGTCATATGCAAGGGCCTTCCCTCATATTTCTCACGATAGGTTCTGTTGCGTGGAGGTTGAAGCTTGAACATCTGCAGCTTTTCTGCATCACAGATTGGTTCTGCATCTTTCCCTTCTTCTGCCCATGCCATTCAGATATTTATTTCAGATTGTTTTCCGTCTTTTGTGTGCGTTAACACACACTTGGCGATGGAACCCATGACGCCTCTGAAATGGTCTTTTACCCTTTTGAAGGCTCCTTGCGATTCAGCTTTACCAACATAGACTATCTGAATCACATTCAGATATGTAGAGATCAAGTACTCCAATGGGATGTGTAGGAATGTGCTCATTGATCTTGAATGGGCCTTCCCAGTTTAGTGCTAATTGCTTCATGGACTATCGTGGATGGGTTCTATCTCTAGAATTTGCGAGCCCCGATCAAGTGACAAATTGCAGATCAGTATTTTCTAAAATCCGCCCGAGATGGGTCATCAATTGGTTCTTTTGAGTCAGGCCAATGATACAATATCAAGTAAGTACTTGTCTTTAAATTTTCCAGATCTTCTCTTTGATAATACGGACACCCATGTCTATTGAGGCCGTCTAGGAGGATAAGAAAGGCATTTTCGGCTGTTCCATCATTGAGACAAGCCTCCAGTTTCTTTATGTCTCGCTGAATGCTTCCTATTGTATTGGCTCTTCCCATTCCGGAGTATATCAGCTTTATTTCAATCATCGCTTTGTAGGGGGGACGTTCATCCGTTTCTCCTCTCCACCATCTTTTGAAATCACTATGATTAATGAAAACAACATCAGCTCGTTTCATGCCTCTCCATTGGTTCTTTCGAACGTATCTCGGTCTTTCTATCATCCCTTCAGCATGTACCCACCATTCGGAGCCAATGGAGTATGGTTTGGTTCTATCGCGGAGATGGCGATAAAGTGCCCATTGAATGTCGCGTTCATTCCAATAGTAAGCGCCTCCGTAATTTGCGTCGAGATGAGAATGCTTTCTATAATCGTTTCGCAGAAAAGTTTCGATGCATCTGCAGATCTTAAGAGTGAACTTGCTTCTTTTCATTAATTCACCCTGTTAATACCTGTGCTTCGATTCTCTTTATAAAATCTCGCAACTAAAGATGCATGAGCGTATCGTTTTCCGATATGGTTTTTCCAGCATAGTCATTTTCGCCAAGATTCCTTTGATTTGTCTTCTTTCTCGTTTTGTTTGGGGTCAGAGTCTGTTTGGCAAGCGTTTCCGTTGATGATACACGCGATGTGATCAGTGTTAGATCCCATACGCTAAGGTTTTGAAGATGGTTAAGCATGCTGAGGTTACGCTTGAGCCTGAAACCTTCAAAGAAATCGACGACAGCAACTGTGGTGGTCTTCGTTAGTGCGGCTAGCCTGTAGTCTGGTGTAGAACCTCGCGTTCAGAAGCTTTCTTCTGTTAAGTGGGGTCACCTAGGATTCCATAGATTACTTACATCCTCCACAAAACAATACTGCATTTTCCATTCTAGGGTTAATCGATGCTTCCAGAAGAATTCCGAGACTGGTCACAGGTGATGAGAAACTTCGCTGATCTGGGATTCGCGATCTCTGAGCCAGCTATGTCTAGGATCATCCGTCCAAGCCCCGTATCTTCTCTCTTCGCCTGCCAGCATCCATAGGTAGTAGAGCTGATAGCCTGGGCCCGCGACAACCGGATGGTACCCCCTAGGTATGACGACTGCATCGTTGTTCTCTACCGCGTAGACTTCGTCGAAGGGCTCCCTGTCTTCGGGACCGCTGTAAATCCTCTGCAACCCAAAGCCTTGCGTCGGCATGATTTTGAAGAAGTAGACCTCTTCCAAAGGGGTCTCGAAGGCGCTTTTCACGTCGTGCTTATGCGGAGGTGCACTTGACCAGTTTCCAGGCGGGTTCACAGTTTCTCCGACAAGAAGCCTCTTTGCCTTAACATTGTCTCCTACGCATGTGTAGACTTTCCTGCTCCAGTTTGAGGTTCCCGCTGACTTCTCAACAACATCTTCAGGCCTGACTAGGACCGGTGGGCAGTCAGCCTCGCTCGGAGCTAGGCAGACGCCGACTTCGAGCATTTCGGTCTCCGCTGTGAGTTTGAATTCAGCTTTCGGCGGCAGGTAGATCATTGTGGGTTTTCCTGAAAAGACATCGGTCCTATTGCCAATCTTGGCGTACGATATTGTCTGAGACGGACACTCTATCTCGGCACTGCACTTGCCTCCGAAAATGGCGAGGACAGCTTCGCGGTCCGCAGTTGTGCCTCTATATTCGTCTCCTCTTTGAGGCAAGCAAAGCCTTCCGAACTCGACGTACTTGAGTTCGGAGTTCTTTGGGCTCACGATTGGCGTGTAACCCTTCTTAGGCTCAGATGCTTTGTAGATTCGTGACTGCACCGTTCTTTCCCCTTGTCTAGTTGCTTCATAGCTGACTTTCTAGATAAGATTGAGGCATCTCATCATTCTTTACGCATGCTACGGACGAACTCGATGCATCTTTTCCTGAAGGTCTCATAGCTTTGCGAGAATTCGTCCATGGTCTTCGCCGTCGCCCCGAAACTGCCCCATTCAGAAGGTTTGAGCCCGCGGTTGCCATATCTCTCCGAACTGGGAATCTTTGCCTCTTCTAGGACTCTCTGTTGACTCGGCGTTAGCTCGTACGCTTCTCTGAAGACGCCGTTGATGCCAGTCCATTCTTCGGCTAGTCTTCGCAACATCACCTGATCGACCTCCCTCAGGACGGACTCTTGATAGTCTCTAATGCTAAAGTCCGCTTCCAGACTTGCCATCAGGACGTTCATCTGATGGTTCGGGAATTCGGTATGAGTCATGTTTACTCCAGCCAGGGTCAGAAACGTTTCTCTAGTCTTTCTTTTCGATGCTGGAAGAACATCGATCCCCCCGAACACCTCCTCAGCCTGTTCGCGTGTGAGGCTACACTTAGACTGAAGATGACTGATCCATCTGATCCTGTTTTCTGGGCTGAAGAAGATATCGTAGACCCGTTTTGTGACGAGGATGCCGCAGTGTTGTATGTCATTCTCCAAAGTGTCAAGCAACTCCTTTACCTTCTCCTTGGAGCTGAAGGGCACTCCAGTCTTCACGAGGAAGTTCACCAAAGGCTCTTTGTTCAACGGGTTCAGATACCTTCGGCTACTCAATGCTACAATCTTCTCTTTGAGCGAGGTTCTCGTTCCTATCTCGTTCCAAGCGCCCAGTTCCTCAGCGAGATTCCTCAAAGCCTTCTCCTTGTCAACCACCTTTCCCAAAGCTTTCTCCAAGAACCTCTCAGCTTGGACCTCTCTTATGTGGTCATCAAGTCTGCCGCCCATGTTCGTCTCGTACACAGTTGTCAACGGTATGCCCTTCTTCACGGCTTCAGCTCTGCCTTCCATCTTGGCAAAGATCAGCTCTGCCTCTTGCGAGACGGTAAAGGTGACCGTGTTGTTTGTCCCTATCCCTAGGCTCTCTAGCTTCTTGGTGATGTCGATGGCTGCAGGTGAACTCCCCGCAACCTTGAAGACTATGTTCGGTCTTCCCCTTTCGATGTTCTCCGAGTAGCCCCAAAGCAGATACGCGTCATACTTCCTAAGGAATTCCTGGGCGTCAGAGTATAGTTCAAGAGCTGATCTGAGGCTGGCTTCATAGTTGTCTGCGATGCTCGGGTTCAACTGGAGGCTGATCATACCGTGACGCATGTCCGAGGCTACTGCTATCGGCCTGAAGACCGTCAGATTGCGCCAGATGCTTACTTCGGTTGCATATGCCGCCATCTCGTCTCCGTATGCCTCGGGATCTCTGGACCACTCCGGCTTTTCCTGCGCAAGCGTCCTAAAGTCGGGACACAGGTTTTCCTCTCTGCAACCTTCCCATTGGCTGGGATCGTCATCATACGCTATTGCTGCCAAAGAAGGGTTTGTTGACACTTGAACGAATCCCAGGTGTCGAAGCCATCTAAGCCCAAGTGCGTAGTCATTGCCAAACTTGCAAATCCCTGCCTCGCTCATCCTGTAGTAGATGTTCTCCTGGATCTGCTGCCTAGCCGAGCCGAGAAAAGAACCCATTACACGTTGCTCAGATATGCTCTTCTCAATCTGCTTGGCAGCATATGCCACCATCGAGCCTGGAGGCCGATAGAAACCTTCCATCACCTTCTTCATTTCGGAAAGGATATTACTGATGACGGCTTTGGCGACCAGCGCTTCCCCACAGCCGCCGCCAAAGATGCCTTTCCTCTCAAGGCTTTCCAGACTCTCAAGAGACTGCGTGAGATTTGACAAAGTCCTGCCGACTTCGAGGTCTGAGAACCCGACAATCTTCCCTTCTAAGCCAAAGAGATTGAGGGCCGTGTTTACGAGAACGTCGTAAACCCTTGCGCATATCGCTAGACCCTTTCCGGAGGTCTCTTCCAGGAGAGCTTTGCTGAAGACCACGTTGAGCTGTCGGATCACGTTTCCGACAGTTTCCTCCAAGTATCCTGCCATTTCCTTGTGAAGAAGATGGTCTGCAGCAAGTCTCGTGTGTCCTTTCAAGGCGAGGCAAACAACGTGACTCGCATGGTCTTGGCTCAATACCGGACGGTCTAGTTCTTCAGGCTTGGCAGAGGCGAGGATTCTCTCTACATAAGTCATCGTGAGCGTTTCACTCCTAGCGAATGCAGCCAGTCGAGTGTTTTGCTTATGACTTCTTGTGTGTGTTCCCTTTTGGAGAATACGTGGTCTCCGCCTTTCACTATGTGCAGCTCATTCCTGTTGTTGAGGTCCCTGACAATGTAGTGTCCCTTCTCGGAGTCGTCTATGGGCACAACTTGGTCGGCATCGCTGTGAACCAAGAGGATGGGCACCCTGATTCTATTCATAACATCGAAGGGTACGGGCTTGTCAACGGTGTCAAAGAAAGGCTTCTTCAGGTACCACCCTTCTCCAACTTGAATGGCTTCTACTGCATCTAGCCTCTCTAAATCTTCTTTACGTGCTTGTGAAAGGAATCTCTGTCTTAGAGGGCTGAGAGCTGCTGAGTACAACACAGCAAACTTGGTGCGGCTGTCTTTCGAGGCTAGGACAGCGGCGACTCTCCCGCCCATGCTGAGGCCGATGACACCAATTCTGTCTTTGTCGACTTCTCTCTGCTTGGTCAGGAAGGTCAAGGCTTTCCCTGCATCGCTAACTTCTCCCGGCACAGTCATATCGTCGAAATGTCCGTCACTGTCCCCGGAGCCCCTGAAATCGAAGCGCAGGACGACGAAGCCTGAATCACACAGAGCCCTTGCCACATCGACGAAAAACCTGTGAGCCTCTGTCCTGTTTCCCGTGAACCCGTGGAACATGGCGATGCCCGGCGCCTTCTCCCCATGCCTCAGCCCTTCTGGCACGTGAAGAATCCCGACAAGCTGCTGTCCATGGTTCTTAAAGGTTATGGGTCTGATCATCTATCTGGCGTCTCCTCGTTTGTTTGAGTCTTATCTTGTGCCTCGGACGGCATTTAAGAATTGCGTGGTTCCGTAGCCCGAACTCAGGATTTCGGACAAAGGCTTGTGGGGATGAGGCTAACTGGATAGGCTCTGATCCCAAGTTTTCTCTCTATGCATTTTGCTAGGGTCTCATTGAACCGGCTGCCATGGCAGGTCAATACGACCTTGGGTCTGCATTCCTCTACGAACCTCATAAGGCGCGGAAAATCCGCATGATCGCTCAATGGAAAGGCTTCGCGCTTCGACCATAAAGCCCACCCAGAGACCAAAGCGGGCACAAACTCTGGGTGATCCTGTAGGTCTAGTTGTTTGGGCGTTATGAAGACGAAGTTCCCAGAGTGGACGATCTCGTTCGCTTCCTCGGTCTTGGCGTCGAAGTATCCTAGCTTGTGTCCATGAGCCTCATAGACCTTGCTGACCTTTGAGACTTTCCAGTGGGTGACGACAGGTATGCCGAACTCATTAAATATCCTGATTATCTCTTGAGCATTGCCCAAGGGATCAGTTTGAAAAGCTGGGATTTTGCCGGATTTCATAATCTTTCTCGACCAGTTTACCATCTCCTCCGCAACCAGATCTTCAGAAGGAAAAACGAAGTCTGGAGAGCCGAAGGTAGCTTCCAAGATAAGGATGTCGCATTGAACCGCGTCAGCGGGCGTCATTGTCTTTGTGTGCTCAGTGTTGAAGTCGCCTGTGAAGAGGACGTTTCCTCGGGGCGTGTCCACCTCAAATTGGCAGGAGCCTAGGACGTGCCCAGAATTGTGTGGGATCACTGCGATGTCGTCTACTAGGGATCTTGACCCGATAGTTACGGGCTGCCAATCCCCTGCTTGGAACCCGTAAGCCGAGACCAGCTCCATCGTCTCTCTAGAAGAATACTTCGGCACACTAGGCATTCTGAAGCCGGCTGAATGGTCAAAGTGGCCGTGGGTCACGAAGACTGGTGAGCGGCTGGAACGGTCGTTCTGTGGATCAAGGATTACCTTGGCATTCCTATGCTCGACAGAAACTCCATTCTTCCACATAACCCTCAAAGATCAATCCGCCTTACCGAAATTATGTCGCCCCGTAGATTAGAGTTTCGGTTGGAAATATCGACTCGCCTCAAGTCGCCGCTACTTCGTTTGGCGGACTTATGGTTCAGGAAGACCTCTGCCCGCATCTTCCGGGACTCGGAGCTAGTATGTACGGAATTGAAGGATTCAAACAATTGCTTTAAGTACCCCATTCTCAAGTATCTACCCTAAGATGGATGGATCATCCCATCCAGAAGTGGCGACTAAGCTTTGGCGATCATCGAGGCTAAGGGCTTAACCTACACCTATCCAGTCGGTGCGAGACCTGCATTTGAAGATGTGACCATCAAGATCGAAAAAGGCGAGTTCGTACTGCTGACGGGACCAAGCGGATGCGGAAAGACTACGCTGTGCAGGTGTTTTAACGGGCTCATCCCCCACTTCTACGGAGGAAAACTTGAAGGCGGAATCACAGTCGCGGGGCTGAATGTCGCCGACAATCCAATCTACGAGCTCGCCCAACATGTCGGCATGGTCTTCCAGAACCCTGAGAATCAGCTATTCGCGTTGTCTGTGGAGAAGGACATCGCCTTCGGGCTGGAGAATCTCGGAGTTCCGAGGGAGGAGATCCGGGAAAAGGTCGACTGGGCTCTGAAGACGACGGGGATAGATGACTTGAGAGATAGGCCACCCTATGAGTTGTCAGGCGGTCAGCAGCAGAGAGTAGCTATCGCCTCTGTTTTGGCAATGCAGCCTGAGATAATAGTTTTTGACGAGCCCACCAGCTTCCTCGACCCTTTGGGGGCCAAGCAGATCTTCGCAGTCATCCACAATCTGAACAGGAACCTAGGCATAACAGTTATTCTAGTCGAACACAGGCTAGACTTGACTGCGAAATATGCGAATAGAGTCGTGATCATGGAGAAGGGCAGAGTAGTACTTGATGACGAACCGCAGAAAGCCTTAAGCTCGGAAGAGGCACGGCTGATCGGAGTCGGAATACCTAAGGCCACCAGGCTCTACAAGTATCTCAAGGCAAACGGAATCAGCCTCAGCAAGATTCCGCTAGGTTCGGAGGAGGCACATCAAGCCATAAGGGAGGTTCTCGCGGCTTGATTAAGGTTGAGGACGTATACTTCGCCTATCCCAACGGCGTCGAAGCACTGAAGGGGGTCTCCCTCGAAATTCAGGACAGCGAATTCGTCGCAATCATGGGCCAGAACGGAGCTGGCAAAACAACTCTGGTGAAACACATCAGTGGATTGCTTAGACCCTCAAGAGGCAGAGTTTCAGTGGACGATACTGAAACCACCAAAATGAGCGTGGCAACCCTAGCTCGAAAGGTTGGCTTCGTTTTCCAGAATCCGGACCATCAACTCTTCAGCGAGACTGTTGAGGAGGAGATTTCATTTGGGCTGAGGAACTTCGGGTTCGAAGAGAAGACAATCAAAGAACGTGTCGACTGGGCGCTTAACCTATTGGACCTAACCGAGTATCGCGGGGTTTCGCCGTTCATGCTCAGCGGGGGAGAAAGGAAAAGAGTAGCCTTGGCGTCGGTCCTAGCATGGGACCCGAAAGTCGTGATACTTGATGAGCCGACCATAGGACAGGACAGCCAACAGAAGGAGAGGCTTAGGCAGTTCATAACGCAACTGAACCGACAAGAAAAGACTGTGATAATCGTGACACATGACATCGAATTTGTCGCCGAATGCAGACCTCGGGTAGTTCTGATGGCTCATGGGAAAATACTCGCCGAAGGCGAAGCGGCAAAAATCCTTACTGATCCCGAACTTGTCAGTCAAGCTTCAGTAGTCTTGCCAGAAATTGCCCAGATCTTTCTGAAGCTCGCGGACCTAGGATTCCCGAAGGAGGTCATCGATGTCTATGAAGCTGGAAGATTACTTCTTGAAAGGTTCGGTGAATCAACATGAGCGTGTTTGACGGCTTCAAGTTCCGAAGCGTCTCGTCGCCGGTTCACCGAATGGATCCGAGAGCCAAGTTCTTCTATGTCTGTGTTCTGTTTGCAGTGGCTGTGATGTTCAACCAGCTAGTTCCACTATTGGTTCTTTTCATCATCCAGATACCATTTGTCCTTGTTGCCAGAGTCCAGAAAGAGTGGCTCCGGTCAATGAAAGGGTCGGCACTCTTCGCGATCCTAATCTTCGCGATGAACCTTCTCTCTCTGTATTTCTACGGCGGCTATGCTTCGCTCGCTTCGATCCTAGAACGATCCCTCACCATGACAGCGCGGTTCGTGGTTCTAATAGAGAGTTTCTCCATCTTCTTCCTCACAACATCACCGGACCTCTTGGGGCTAGCGCTGGAGCAGAGTCATGTCCCTTACGAGTTGTGCTTCGCCTTCACCACAGCAGTCCGCTTTGTCCCGGTACTAGCTGAGGAAGCCCAGACAATAATGGACGCCCAGAAAGCTCGCGGGCTCGAACTTGAAGGCGGCAACTTCGCCAGAAGAATAAGGAACTACATCCCAATTCTCATCCCGTTGATAGTTAACGCGATTCGTAGAAGTCTTGAGCTTGCGGAAACGATGGAGTCCAGAGCTTGGGGTGCCAACAAAAAGCGGACAAACCTTTATGTGCTCAGGGCTGGTCAGAAGGACTTACTGCTGATCCTTCTTTCCATCTCCCTTTTGGCAGGTTCTATATACATTTCTGCATTTGTCAAGGTTCCATCTCTAACCGAGATTCTGCTGGTCTAGACGTCTTCGGGACGATGGGGAACGGGAAAAAAATTGAAGGTTGGTTCTCTTCAGGGTATGCAGACCGCGGTTTGGGTTCGCTGGACTCCTTCTATCTGATGTATATTCTTCACCACGTCTTTGAGTCTTTCTAGGTTGTCCAGCTCGGCGAAGATGATAATGTCGTACTGCCCCGTGACGGTGTGAGCGGTTTTGACCCCATCGATCTTCGAAGCTTCAGCAGCGACTAGCCATGGTTCGCCCTTCTCGACCTCAACTAGAACATAGACGCTGACTTGCATTGAAAGCACCACTAGAGAATTGTGCTCTGTAATCTAAAAAAGGTATCGCTCCTGCCTTGAGTGAACTGCGCATGGCTGTAAGCCTTTTAAAGACTCGTGTTGAATTAAGAAGCAGGAATTGGTGGGTCTTAACAGGAAGGTCTTGTCACAGTATATTAGGGGATAGAGGGCGAAGATGGAAGAAGAGAGGATAAAAAAGATCGCCGAACTTAGGGAGAAATTGGAAGAGCGGTCCAAAAAGCTCGAGGCTGAACTTGAGGAGATGAGAACCATCCTTGATTTCATCAATGACTTGCTGCTCGAAAAGAGCTTCAAAAGGGCGGAGGAGATTGCAAGGCCAGTCGTGTCCAAGCCGCTTGAAGAACAGCCTCTAGTAGTCCCCTCTGGGAAACGAGTCAAGACTTACCCGCTCAAAACGGCGACAGACGAACTCTTGGCTGACTTATACGTTCAAGATGGTACCATTAGGGTTGTTCCCGCGCCGGACAAAAGGTTCAACGTGAACACGCCGCCATTTGCGGCTTTTCTCATAGAGAGAATCTTGGCCAGGATGCAGCAGAGGGATCAGGAGCTGGTTGCTCAGGGCAAGATGAAGTCGGGTGAAGTCTTCTCATACGAGGTCAAGAAGGACGGAGACACGCTTCAAGAGATAGCCATTCGCAACTATGCTCCCCAAAGAGAACGGGAGCTGAGATCAGCAACTCGTTGGACGCTGGAAAAGATGTATGAGAAGATGAAGAGCTCGCCTTAGGAGGGCTCTTCAGAAAGCAACCTAGTTTCCCAGAGCTTGTCTTTACGCTTCATTCTTTCTGCTTCAGTGGACTCAGAAGCGGGAAAAGCAATCATCCACGAAGGGTCAGGGTACCTCGATTTCTTCATAGTCCACGAATCCTATGGTTGCCGCGTGAATTTAACCTTTCCTCAGCAGATAGGACGATAGGACGCGTATGAAAGGATTGGTTCACCCCGTGCAGGCAGGCCTTCCTCAATCCCCCCTTTTCCGAGTGGCAAGAGAACAGAAATCCCCCCATTACTGGAGGTGCGCTTTCGTCGAGCTGCAATGCCCGTGGGTTGTGAGATGCATTCTCGGAAAGCAGTTATCTGGAAAATGGCAGGATAAGTCGGAGTCTTCAGGCTGCTTCTTTCTTAGGCGTGACATCAAGGGCTATGTAGAGAATGTTGTTTCCGCGAACGAGAACTTGGCCGTAGTGTGCGAGCAACCGGTCGCTATGGTATTCAGAGGCTCCGTCGAGTATTATGTTCATGTAACTGTCACAGTGAACCATTGTCCCCCTGTACTCAATGCCACTCTTAAGTATGATTGCGATGTAGCCGTTCATCTGCCGAGTTAAGACGTTCAACGGCTTCTTGCTGGGTTCCATTGGTGTACCGCCAGACTTCCGTCCATCACTTTCAGCCTTTTCGTATAAAAAGCTTCCGAGAAGCCTCAAAGGAATCTCTATTCTTGCTTTCTCAGTAGATGCTGGCTTTTCTGTTCTCCTCGAACACGAATGCGAAGTTGCACGTACGGTCCAGACATGTTTATAAGAGATGATCTTCCCATCTTAGGGGAGTGAAGGAAGGGCTATGGAGTTCCACGGTGCGAAACCAGTCTCATTTGCCATACAGACCGAAGTAGCGCCCTCTTACCTAGGCGACCTTCTCACATTCATCTACCAGGAATACATCGTTCCATTTTATCAGAGCTTCACTAATGTCAGAAAATGGGTGGCCGGTGGAAAGGAGGTCCTCGCCTTCACGTTGAGGGACCCTCGCGGACGATGGGACATTGACTCAGAAGTCACAATGGGCAACCCCGTTGAGGTGAAGATGACTCCGATTGGGGATGTTCCTCCGAGAATTCTGAGCAGGCTGAGGGAAGACTTGATTATAGCGGTTCAGCTTTTCGAGGAGAAGATCAGGAGGACTACGCTTTATTTCGCCTGGGTTCCCAAGAAGAGCGTCGTGGCTGAGAAGACTCCTGACAGAAGGAGAAAGGTGATCAGCCGGATTTTCTTGGGCAACATGCTTGTATTCTTTGTCATCTTCATAATACTTAGCTACGCAACGCTTTTGATCGCAACGGAAGTGTTCATGGTTCCGGTGATATACTTCCCCCTGATATTGGTGTTGGTTCAGTTCTTCATGGTTCTTCTGTCTGACAAGATTGTTGGGACAATGGGAGACTGGTCTATCACAGCGTCCAGCCCCTACGTACATATTCTTCAGTACCATATTCCTCCGGAGGAGTTCGGAACTTTCAGGAAGAAGTTCGCGAAGGACACGCTTCTGAAGGCAAAGAAGGAGATCCATGACAGGACATTGGCTTTCGATAGACCCGTTGACAGCCAAACAGCACAGGAAGTCTTCTCGAAGTACGGAGTCACGATCAGGCCTCAGAACCTGTTAACCAAGACAATAGACGTGTACGGCATTGTGAAACAAGCTGCAAACCGGTTCAAGATGCCAATCCCCAAAATAAAAATATCCAATGTGATCATACCAAACGCCGCTGCCACTGGCCCAAGCCCACGGTTAGGCTTGGTTCTCGTCACCACAGGTCTCCTTGTGCAACTTGACGAGCGAGAGATCCTCGCTGTAGTTGGGCACGAGATGAGTCATGTTGGGAGGAGAGACCCTCTCGCCCTTTTTGCATTAGCTTCAGCGGAGTATCTGTTGAGGGTCTATTACTTCTGGAATTTCCTTTACTACTTCGGCCTGTTATACTTTTTCTTTGCCTTAGGCGTCGTATACTTCATCGCAAAGTTCTTCGAGGCTAGAGCTGATCTTGACTCTGCCATCAAGCTGGGACAGCCGGAAATCATGGCTGGCGCTCTAAGGAAGATAGGGTACCGAAGAATACAGCTCGAAAGGATGCAGTCAAACAGGATTGGGAGCTGGATCGGATGGAACCCGCATCCACCTGTCTCCTTCAGAGTTGAAAGGCTTGAAAACCTGAAGGAACCGGAGACAATAAGGCACACTTTCCTGCGTTCAATCAAAGACTGCATAGAAGGGCTTTTCGCTGAGATGCAGCGTCTGTAGCAAGGAATACTTGCGCCGGGAGCAATGCTGTTGCCATTTCTTGGTCCTGAAGGTCATGACCTATGTATGGTGCAGATAGCCCAGGAATCCATAGGTAGCTGCAGAGTGATGAATCGCCGGACACGGTGTTAGGTATCGGGAAATAGCTTTTAATCTCAAACTGGGGCTATATGATTGGTGGGCCCGTAGTCTAGTCAGGATCAGGACGTCGGCCTGCGGAGCCGAAGATCCTGGGTTCAAATCCCAGCGGGCCCGCCATTAAGACGGATTCTGTTCTTGAAAGCCTTAGGAAATGATAGGTATCATTATTGGCTCTGTGGGATTGATCCTTTTGCGTAAGGTTTTGAAGAGCTGGCGGACCGGTTTCGAAGCCTTACGCCGTAGATAGTCCTGATTTGTGGCACGATAGTTTTTTCGCTTTGTGATACAAATGAAGGCTAGGTTTTGTGCTCAACAGGACTCTGTAGAGGGGAATGACGATCTCGCTAAGTGATTCAGAGACGGGGAATCGGAGCTTGAATTGGCCTCTGTTCTACGAGTCAGCCTAGGCGTATGTCGTGTTGGTCAAAGCCTAGGATTGCCGGGCATTAACCTCTTTCAACCCTTATCTTGTCCCCGTCTCCCATCTCCTTGAAGACTTTCGGGTCTCCTTTGACCTTCGCAAAAACATTCACTGGGTCAGCCGGCCTGATCTCGCCCTTCCGACTTATTGGGGTCGGTCCGAAGAAGATGCAGAAGCCCTTCCCCTGAGGCCAGTACCCGAGGTCGCCGGGTTCCACACTCTGCTGAGCGTTCTCTTCATTCTGCTTGACCGGAATTGAAAAGTATATTTCATCGCCCCAGGTGTTTGCTCTGCTCTCGAATGGAAGAGCTTCCCAAATGGCATTGGCGGTCCTTGGGTTCCTCTCCTCCAGAAGCTCCGCCTCAACCGCACCGATCTTGTCACTCACGATTCTGATCTTCTTCGCCATAGCCTACAGCCTCTCACCATGTCGCCTAAGCCTACAGATCAGCCAATAGTATCGGTGTTGCGCCTTAATTGTCTTTGCGCTGTACGACTTTGGCTGTCACAGAGGTAGAGCTAGCCTGCTCGTCCAGCGAATCGGAAAGCATCTAGACGAGATGGTGTCGCTAAACTATTTAGGAGCGCTCCCAATCTAGTTTCCCCCTATGAGCAAAGCAACAGTGATTGGAGTAGGGAATCTTGGTTCATGCATAGCGTACGAGATCGCCAACAGAGGGTTAGTGGACGAACTAGTCCTAGTTGACATCCTCCGCGAACTAGCAGAAGGAAATGCCGCCGACATCAAGCAGGCAGTGGCTTTCAGGAACAATGTAGAGGTGACAGCTGGAGACTACAGTGACGCTGAAGGCTCACAGGTAATTGTCGTAACAGCAGGTAAGCCAAGGACGCCTGAGATTAAGTCCAGGATGGAGCTCCTCGCGGTGAACAAGGGAATCGTCAGCAATGTCGCTCTGAACATTAAAGGACTCAAGTCTGAGCCTGTGGTGATAACTTTGACAAATCCAGTGGACATCATGAACTATTTGATGTGGAGGGGTACAGGCCTCAACCGGAGGAAAACCCTTGGAAGTGGCGGCATGCTTGACTCCGCTAGGTTTAGAACTGTGCTTGGCAGAAAGACTTCTGTCCCAATCGTGGAAATAGAGGCGTATGTCATAGGCGAGCATGGAGACAACCAAGTCCCACTCTTTAGCCAAATACGAATGGAGGGGCAGAGAGCAATTCTGGGAAGAGGCCAGAGAGCGGAGCTGGCAAACGAACTGAAAGAGTCAGCATTGAACGTTATCTCGAAGAAGGGCGCAACCATCTTTGCCCCCGCCAACACCACGGTTAACATGGTCGAGGCGATTCTGAGAGACGAGAAAAGGGTTGCTGTTTGTTCAGTGGTTCTGGATGGCGAATACGGCTTGAGAGATGTGAGCATCGGAGTTCCAGTAAGGCTGGGAAAGCAAGGCGTTGAGGCAGTTCTCGAATGGGAGCTCGAAGAGGAGGAGAAAAGACTCTTTCACAATGGGGCTGAATACCTGAGAAGGACGCTGCAGGAGATCATCGCTTCATAGCATGTTCTATGTCTTCTCAGCGGTATTCCAAAGGTGCTGGAAATAGTCTCTGGCGAATTTCACCAAGCCAAGATGATCCGACCATATAATCAAGGATGGCTTTTTTTCCCCCAAGATGAGAAGCGCCTCTCGGCTGTCGGCGATGACGCCCCCGCCAAACATATTGTCTCTAATACGAACTTCGCCGATCCCCGTAAGCGCTTCCCGATTCAGCCCTTCTTCCCGAGAGACCATGATGAAGGTTTTCACATTAGCCTGCACAAGACCCTCAAACAGTGGCAGAAAAGCACTCATAAATGGTTTAGTCAAGGAGGGTAGAGCGATCATCAGTTCAGTCTCTGCGTTTCCAACAAGATCCTTAAGCTTGGCGATGGCATCATACTCTCCCCGTAGTATCCATACGTCGGGTTTCTCCCTGATCTCTCTCTTGTCGTAGAGTGGTTGGAGCTCGTCGAGGACCGACTTCCGCCAGTCCTTTACTGTGTTCTCAAGCCTCAGCTTTGTCGCCTCGAGGGCTTCAACTGGAGACTTGGGATAGTAGCGCCTCGGTCTGCCAGAGCGGGTTTCGATCCAACCCTTCCTCTCCAACGAGTTGAGAACCTCATATATCTTCGAGAAGGGGACGCTTGTTTCATTGCTGATCTGACTGGCCGTCGTTGCCCCTGTCTTGAGAAGGTGCATGTAGGCTTTGGTTTCGTATTCGGTAAGCCCGATCTCCCTCAACGTCACTCTAGCCTTTTCGCTCGTAGACTCTGCCAATACAACTTCTCACCTTATGAAAGGTTTGGAAACTCTATTATGTGAAATCGTTCAAACTCACTGATAAAGCTTACACCTTTGAGTGGTGAAAAATCAGTGAGGCTGATAAAACAGACGAGGAGCCTCTGCCCCGAGTGCTTGAAGGTACTTGAAGCCGTGCTATTCGAGGATGACAACGTTGTCTACATTAAGAAAGAATGTTCTGAGCACGGTCTGTACCAAGATGTCTACTGGTCTGATTATGGGGAGTATGAGCGTGTCAAAGCCTTCGAGTACACGGGCAACGGTGTCGAAAACCCCAGAACCGAGACGAAACTTGACTGTCCATTTGACTGCGGGCTCTGCCCCAAACACAAATCGCACACTGTGCTCTCCATCATAGACGTTACCAACCGATGTAACCTAAGATGTCCAGTCTGTTTCGCGACTGCTGGGACCGCAGGCTACGTTTACGAGCCTTCTAAGGAAGAGATCAGGAGCATGTTTGTCAACCTTAGAAGCAATAGACCCGTCCCGGCTGATGCGCTCCAATTCTCAGGCGGAGAACCAACGATCCGAGAGGATTTGCCCGAGCTTGTGAAGATGGCTAAGGAACTCGGCTTCAAACATGTGGAAGTTAATACGAACGGCTTAAGGCTTGCCGCAAGCGTGGACTACTGCAGAACTCTCAAGGAAGCCGGCGTCAGCACGATCTATCTGCAGTTTGACGGCGTGACACCAGAGGTCTACATGTTCACAAGGGGTGTCGACCTAGTGAGCATAAAGAACAAAGTCATCCAAAACTGCAGAGAAGCAGGATTACACAGCATCGTGCTAGTCTGCACCCTGGTTAAGGGGGTCAATGACCAACAGCTTGGAGACATAATCAGGTTCGCCATTGACAACTTTGATGTCGTAAGGTGCGTTAACGTCCAGCCCGTCTCACTATGCGGGAGGATTCCGGAGCAGGAAAGGAGGAAGATGCGGATAACGATACCTGATTTTCTGAGGCTCGTGGAAGAACAGACGGATGGGCAGATAAGGACTTCAGACTTCTATCCTGTTCCGGTGGTTGTACCAGTCTCGCGTGCCGTAGGTGCTATGAAGAAGAGACGTTATGTAGAGTTCACAGCTCACCCGCATTGTGGCATGGCGACCTATGTTTTTGTTGAGAATGGGAAGATGTTCCCGATAACCGGATATGGCAATGTTGAGAAGTTCATCAGATCTATGCAGAAGGTGTATGAGGCGTCCGCGAAGGGTCACGATTCAAGGGCAAAGATGCGCTTGGTGGGGTCGCTTCGTCACGTCACATTCGGATTGCTGAGGAAGCATATCTGGCCGCTCTTAATGACGGGGAGCTATGAGTCCCTGGGAGACCTTCATAGGAAGATGTTGATGGTCTCGTCAATGCACTTCATGGACCCTTACAACTTCGATCTTGAAAGGATTCAGCGGTGTTGCATTCACTATGCAGTGCCTGACGGCAGGATAATACCCTTTTGCACGATGAACTCTATTCATAGGCCTGATGTCGAAAGGGAGTTCGGCGTTTCAGTTGAGCAATGGAAGAAAATCCACAGAACGGACATCGAAGCCATAGCATAGGGAAACCTATAAATCCAACCTGTGCCCCCTGCATGAAAGTGATCGATATGGGTGGCGGAAAGAAGAAACCCACCATGACACAAATGGCGAAGTCCCAGACTCGGGAGGAAGAGACGGGCGAGGGCAAAGGTGGAGGACGGGCTAAGACTCCTTCTGGCGGGGATAGGAAAACACTGGGCATTGTGCCGCCTAACCCGAATGATAAGGCCGTGACAAAGGAACTCCAGAAACTAAGGGTCCTCACGCCCTACACGGTAGCCTCACGTTTCAACCTGCGCGTAGGTGTGGCCAAAGACTTTCTGGAGGAGCTTTGCCGGCAAGGCGTCATCACTGAAGTATCTCGTGGCAGAAACTTAAGGATCTATAGGCCTTCGGACTAGGATCTGCTTCCATCTCGAATGGTTCTCCTGCCACTTGAGTACATGAACGTTCAGAAAGCTCTTCTGGCCTATGGTTGCCGTATCTCATTCTGGAGGTGCAATTCTCTCACCCTCCTGTCTTGGTCATCCTCGGTTCTTGAGGGTCACCGTCAGATGATGCAAGCTTAGTAGTAGCCGAGTCCCACGAGCCCATGAACAACTGAAGAAAGGCGATTGCGGCAATCCCCCTTTCCGTGGAATCATCTAATCTGAATTATGTTAAGGGCTAGTGCTCCACAAGCCTTTACTGTAGGTTCGTGACAAATCTTCTACGAAGAAGGAGCCGGAGAGGTTGAGCAGGGAACACTCATACAAAGCTGACGAGAAATACTTGGAGGATTGCACCTTCATAGTTATAGCGGAGATGCTTGAGAGGCTCCCGCGGTTGAAGCCGCGGATCAAGAGATATTTGGAGACCTTCCCAGGTAAGCCCGGGAACGATTCGCGTCATTGCGTTCCCGGACCGGCATAGCTGCCCGTTGCTAAGCCGGGATTCACCAGCCCGTCAGATAAGGAACGTCCTTCCTGGAAAGAGTGAGGAAGGAGTTCCGAAGGTGCATAATAGTAAAGCCTACAAAGCGCTAGAGCCGTTTTGTGCTGCCAACTCTCTCCAACTGACGTCGGTACTGAAGCCGGTCTGTATCAGGAAAGTGCATTCAGGGGCAAAACTGATAACCTTGGGGACGTGCTATAGGATTTGATGTGCGAGTCTCTTCCTGTGAGTGGTGCTACGAGAAAGGATGGGGATTCGGTTAGGTTTCCAGAAAGAGTCTACACGCATGAGGAGGTACGTTTAGCTAGGTCGCTCATTGGCAGAGGCTATCGGCATCGTTTACGAGTTGCTGGAAGCTCGGCTTTCAAGGAGAAGACTAGACAGGCTCTCCGATTGGCCAGAACAGCCGGATACTATGACTTCCTCAGGACCTATGTGCGAACTATCCGTGAGATACAAGGTCTAAGCCAGCTTCGTGAAGCTGAAGCAAGTATATGGGCGAACCTCTATGCTGTTGATGATCAAGTTGAGGCTGCCTGTTTCTTTGTCCAAAAGGCTTGGCAGATGAAGGCCTATATTGAGGGCAGAACCTACTACGGTCATATAGGGGAGACGAAGGCTGCAAGGATGCGTCGCAGATTCCTCAACGCGCTGAGAAGAAAGGCCAAGGACCAAAAGATTAGGGAGGAATGCCGTCGAAAGATAGATGCCTGGAAGGAGAGCAAGTTTCTCTAAGCCCTTTCGACTCTTATCTTAGCTCCACTTCTTACTTGGCTGAAAAGCTCCAAGTTTTCAATCACCTTCCCAACAAGGTTCACGGAGCTATATGGCTTGGCCCCTCCGTAGAAGATGCAAAGAGACTTTCCCATGGGCCAATAGGCGATGTCTCCCTTTTCAGCAACAGTTCGCGGTTTTTCTTCGCCCATGTCCAGAGATATCCCAAAGTAGACTTCAGCCTTCGATAATGCAGCCCGGCCTTCAAGCGGCAGCTTTCTGACCAAGGCGTCTACGGTTCTGGGTGAGAGGAAGCGGATCAGCTCACCCTTCGCTTCGCCTAATCTCTCGATTGTCAGCCTGATCGGTATGCGTGAAACACTGTTTGCCGTGGGACTTCGCCTCGGGCGTCTACTATCTGGAAAGTCTTAATAAAGGGTTCTGTGCCTTTCAACCGTGATAGAGAATGTTCAGTATTGAGGGGATAGGTGCAAGAACCAAGGATCTGGAGAAGCAGAGGGATAGACTGGTCGACGAGCTCAAGATGTTGGAGGAGAAACATAAGAAGGGAGAGGTTGACGAGAAAGCCTACAAAGAGAAGAGACACGATATTGAAAGAGCCATCGTCGAAGTAATGGATAGGCTCGCCCAGATGCGTTTCCTAGCCGGACAAGCATAAGAGCTCTTTGCTGCATCAAGTCAGACCTCAAGAGATTCAGTAAAAGACGCAACTGGCATCTCGCATGCCTCGTGCAGGCTTTTTTAGCCGGGTTGCACCAAAGCTGAAAGAGAGAAGTGATTGGCAACTAAAGACTTAAAATAGGCTAAAGCCTTATTCCAGTTGACATCACGGAAAATACGTGCTCCGGTAGTATAGTCCGGTCAAGTATGGCGGCCTCTCGTCGTCCCCAACCCGCGGAAGAAAGCCGCAAACCCGGGTTCAAATCCCGGCCGGAGCAC
>CAYRBK010000003.1:0-2910 GCA_964422605.1 uncultured Candidatus Bathyarchaeia archaeon
GGCGGGAAGAAGCATCCCGGTAGCTCACCATGGGCTCTGTGGTGGCTTATGCATTCGCAGCATTTTCCTCTCCGATCGCAGGGATAGGTGCATGAACAGTCTCTCAGGTTAACCTCGACGTTTGGGCATTCCTTTCTCATCATATGTGGCACCTCTTATCCTCAATTCCTCAAACCAGATAAGGATATCTCTGTGAACGTACAGGTCAAGAGGGACGACGGGAGATCTATGTGTATCTAGATAGTTTGTCTTCGTCAATCTCGACACCTATGCCCGGTTTGTCTGGGACCCTTATGGATCCATCCTTTTCGACTAGTATCGGCTCCCTGAAGATCGACTGCTGCGTCTCTACCGTCAGAATGGGCGGGTCGTATGGATACTCGGTCATGGGACAGTTGTCCACTGTGGCTACTGCTTGAAGTGTCGCCGCCAAGTTCAGCGCCAAGCTGCCGGAGCTGCAGACATGAGGAACTATCATCTTGCCGAAGTAATCAGCAAAAATGGCAACCTTCCTGATGCCCGTGATTCCTATGTCTCCTAAGATCACGTCTGGTTGGAGTACGTCGTAGGCGCCTTTAAGAACGTGCTCTCTGAACTCGTAAATGTTGGCAGAATGTTCGCCGCCAGCTATGAACATGTCAACTGAAGCTGCCAGCTCGGCGAGTCCTTCTACATCTCTTCTGGGCAGAGGCTCTTCTAGGAAGTAGACTTCGAGATTGTCCAACTCCTTCGCCATCCACAGAGCCGTCTTCCTCGACCAGTACTGATAGTTTGCGGATCTATTGTTCTGGTTGGCATCAACTAGTATGGCAAGCTTGTCTCCTACGGCGTCCCGAACTGCCCTCACCACCTCCAGATCGTCCTCAGGCTTAGGCCTGTGAAGCCTTAGCTTAACCGCTTTGAATCCTGCATCCATCAAGTCCAAGACTTGTTTCACATGCGCCTCAGCCTTGAGAAGCCTACTTGTGGCAGCGTAAGCCATAGTCGAGTCTTTCTGTGCTCCGAGAGTCCTGGAGACGGGTTGCCCTAGCGCCTTCCCGACAATGTCCCATAGGGCTATCTCCAGCCCGCCGTATGACCCTCTGCTGAAGCTGGTTTCGCGTCCCTTCATGCATGCGTTCCAGAACCTCTCAATGTGGAACGGGTCCAAGCCCAGCAGAACTGACTCCGCGAAGGGGTCATGGTCACCCATATAAGGGCCTAAGCCCACAATGTCCTCGTCCGTATGAACCTTGCAGAACGAGAACCCGAGAGACCTTATGGGTTTGCCGTCTGGCTGCCACCAGGCTGGTTTCCACTCTTCGGGAAGCGGTATCGGTTTTCTGTTACGAATGATTTCTATCCTGGTTACCTTCATCAAGTTGCCCCATGTGACACATTTTTCAGACTCGTTTAGCGGTGTTGCCGAGCTTTCTGAATTTGAGGTATCTATCAAGTTCGTCTCTCGTTGGGCTTCCTCTGGTTTCGGCTTTCGTAGCTTTGAGCGCCCCGGCCAAGTTTGCCCTTTCGAGAGCCTCTCTGTCCTGTAAGCCTAGAGATTTGAAGGCTACGAAGACGCCCAGGAAGGCATCTCCACATCCGACAGTGTTGACCACGCTCAAGCCGACTTCCCTCAGGTCTATGCCGGGCACTGAAATCATTTGTTCCTGGCTGATCAGCGAACATCCTCTCTCCCCGAGTTTCACTATGAGCTTCAGGCTTTTGTTCACTGTTGACAGACGTTCCCACGCCTTCGCAGGGTCTCTTTCTCCTGAGAGATTCTTTACCTCAACTTGGTTGAGCACCAGGTAGTCAAGGTTCTTCAGGACCCCTTCTAGCCTCTCGATCCCGAGCACGCTTCTCACACCGGCATCCCAAGCAACAGTCTTCCGATGCTTCTTGGCTAGAGAAGCGGCCCTTTCAATTGTCTCTACGGGCGGATCGATCAGTGTGACTATGGAACACTCGCGGAGCAGATCCGCGATTTCCGGCCTTGAAAGGTCTTCTGGTGAAAGCTCCAGATTGGCACCAAACAAGGTGTTTATGACGTTTCTCCCGTCCTTGTCTATGATTATGTATGCTTGACCCGATTCCGCGTTCTCCACAGACTTGATCCCGGAAACAACAACCCCTTCGGCCTTCAGAATCCCAATCTGTTGCTTGGCGACAGAGTCTTTCCCCAAGCAACCGATCAGAGCCGCTTGGCCTTGACCAAGAATCCTGGCCGAAGCCACGGCTGCGTTGGCTGCCTTTCCGCCTGGCACCCGAGCAATTTTTCTGACCGGAACCTCTTCGCCGACCTCGGGAAACCTTTCAACGAAAAGGTTTATGTCCCAATTTATCGCTCCAGATACGCAGGTTCTTACCATAATCTGTCATTCTCCCGAGTTTTCTCTAGAGTTGTCTCCTCGAGTTTATTAGAGTTGCCATGTGGCGGTGCAGACTGGATCTTCAAAGGATGCGCTGCGGAAAGAAACGTAGAAGTTGCCTCTTGCTTCCTTGGCTAACTTGCTGATGGGCTACATCCACGGGTCGACTATCACTTTTATGGCGCTCAGGCTTCTGTCTTCAAGCGTCCGTATAGCTTCTTCGATTTTTTCCAAGGGAAACGTGTGTGTTATGAGCTTCTTCACATCGACTTTCCCGGAGGCAATGAGATTCACTGCCTCCATGTATTGTCTTCTGTTCGAGGCATTTGCGCCGTGTATGTGAAGCTCATTGTAATGGATCAGATTTGTATCAAGGGCAACATACGGATCATCCTTCGGGATTCCTGCAAAATAGCTGATGTCTGCATCGACGGCCGCCATCTCCAGAGCTTCCCTCTGCACATTCTTGTCCGAAGCAGCACATATGACGACATCGGCGCCCAAGCCATCCGTCAACTCTCTAACCCTTTGAACAGCGTTGTGCTTGCTTGCGTCTACAAAA
>CAYRBK010000003.1:3010-5991 GCA_964422605.1 uncultured Candidatus Bathyarchaeia archaeon
ATCCGTCAACTCTCTAACCCTTTGAACAGCGTTGTGCTTGCTTGCGTCTACAAAAGCGTCGGCTGGCAATCCAATCTTCTGAGCCAAGATGAGTCTCGGAGCCGTTCGATTCACCAGAATGACTTTGGCGTCTTTCTCTTTGGCGTACTCCACGTGAAGCATGCCAATGATTCCGGCGCCGATGACGACTGTTGCGAAGCCGGGTTCGCGAGCTTTGAATGGGTCCCATCCGTTTATCACGCAAGAGAAAGGCTCCACTATGCTGGCTTCCTCGAAGGAGAGATCGTCAGGTATCTTGATTACGCATCCTTGCTTCACGGCGTTTCTGGGGACGAGGAGAAACTGGGCAAACCCGCCATTGTATTGGTACCCTATGGCCTTGTACTTTCTTCTGCAGCGGTTTTCCTCTCCCCTTTTGCAGGCTTCGCATTCGCTACATCCGACAACGGTTTCGATGACAACTCTGTCGCCTACTGATGACCCCTCGACTCCTTTGCCGGTCTCCTCCACGACTCCAGAGATTTCGTGTCCAGTTATTGGAACATCGACCGCTTTCTGACCATGGAAAATTCGGAGGTCGGTGCCGCAAACGGAACAGGCCCCCACTCTGACGAGTACTTCGCCTTGGCTGCACTCAGGTTTCTCAACCTCTCTTACTTCAAAATGCCCTCCTTTGGTGAGAACCGCAGCCTTCATCTTCATACCGACGCCACAGTTCTTCTTAGGCTGGGGCTGAGAAAAAGCTTGCGGCTTTCCTTGCGGCGACACATTAGGAAGCTACTCGCTGACGAGACAGCGGTCAACTATGCGTTCTTTTGGAGGCAAAGATAAATAAAAGGGCAGTAGAGGTGATTGGTGAAAAGATGTTTCGGAGAGTTGGAAGAGGTTGGTTACCGAGGTCATAATGCCGAAGATGGGTGACACGATGACAAAGGCGAAGATTGTCAAATGGCTCAAGAAGGAGGGGGAGAAGGTTGCGAAAGGAGAGCCGCTTCTGGAGATAGAGACCGACAAGACCACGATAGAGGTTGAGGCACGAGCCTCAGGTGTACTGAGAAGGATTGAGGCTCAGGAAGGAGAAGAGGCACCTATAGCTACAACCATAGGCTACATCACACAGGAAGGAGAACCACTCCCAGAAGAGATCAAGCCAGAAACCGAGCCGTCCGCCCCTAAACCCTTGAAAGAGGCAGTCCTGGAAGCACCGAAGATCGGAAGAGAGGCCGAAGCGGAGCCGGCTGGCCAAGTTAAGGCTTCGCCTTTGGCGAGGAAGATAGCTGAAGAGAAGGGCGTCGACCTAAGCCAAGTGACGGGTTCAGGACCAGGAGGCAGGATCACGAAGGAAGATGTTCTAGCGTACCTTGCCGCCAAACCAGTCGCCGTAGCCGCAGAAGAAGTTGCTGAGAAAGCCCTTGTTCCGGATTTCGAGGTTGCTCCCATGTCGAGCATGCGGAAAGCCATCGCATCGAAGATGGTTCAAAGCAAGACACATGTTCCGCATTTCTATGTGAGCACAGAGGTCGACATGACTGAAGCCGCGAAGATGAGAGAGGCTCTAGTCTCAACTTTTGAGGCTAAGACGGGCGTCCGCCTTTCGTTCACCCATCTTCTCGTCAAAGCTGTGGCTATAGCTCTTGGTGAGCATCCTCAGCTCAATTCTACGCTGGAAGGCGAGACCGTCAAGCTCTGGAAGGATGTTAACATTGGAGTTGCCGTTGGGCTAGAAGACGGGCTGATTGTACCAGTTCTCAGAAGAGCCAGCAAGCTGAGCCTTTTCGAAATGGCGCCCGAGGTGGATCGGCTTGTCGCGCGGGCTAGGGAGAAGAAGCTCCGCGAAGAAGAGTTTACAGGAGGAACCTTTACGATCTCAAACATGGGCACTTTAGATGTTGAGTCTTTCACGGCAATCATAAACGTCCCTGAAATCGCCATCCTCGCCGTAGGTCGAGTAACCGACAAACCAGTCGTGATTAACGGACAGATAGCTGTGAGAAAGATGATGACAGCAACTCTGTCTGCGGACCATCGCGTCGTCGACGGAGTCATCGCGGCAAGGTTCCTGCAGAAAGTCAAGAAGCTGCTGGAAGCCCCCTATAGCCTAGCGCCTCCAGGCTAGAAAGCGTTTCAGGGCAAAGGGTTCGCTTTCTCTTTATCAGGTTACAGGATTCGCACACGGCAATATCGCATCGAAAGGCTTGAATAGAACCATCTGAGTAGAGAATTCAACTTCCTTTGTTGACCGGAGGATCGGAAATGTCGGAGAAGGTTAAGGTTTTGGTAATCTATAGAGGCTTATCTAAGAGGGATCTGAGAAAGATACGCAGTATCTCTGAGAAGATTGCAGTCGTAGAGGCCACTGAAAAGCCTATGGTCCTTGAGGCTGCAAGGGACGCCGAGGTAATCTTTGGCCATTTCGATAGGGAGACTTTTTTGGCAGCTGAGAAGCTGAAATGGATTCAAGTGGCAAGCGCCGGGGTGGACAACTACCTTTTCCCTGAACTAGTCGATTCTGAAGTGGTGCTGACAACCTCAAGTGGCATACACAGGATACAGATTTCAGAGATGATCCTTGCTATGATGCTGGCCTTCGCCAAACGGCTAGACAAGTTTGTACGGTTCAAACTCGAAGCGAGATGGGAGAGGCTTCCTACTGACGAACTGGCAGGCAAGACCATCGGAATCTTGGGACTTGGGAACATAGGCATGGAAACGGCTTGGAAAGCCAAGTGTCTCGGCATGCGGGTTCTGGCCCTCGACAAGACGCCGTTACGCGCGCCAACCTATGTGGACAAGATTCTGGGGCTTGAGGATATGGATCTTCTCCTACGTAGATCGGACTATCTCGTGGTAGCTGTGCCGCTGACAAAGGAGACGCATCACGTGATTGGCGAGGAAGAGCTGAGGCTCATGAAGCCAACCGCGTACGTCATAAACATTGCGAGAGGAGCAGTCATAGACAACAAGGCTCTAGTCAAAGCCCT
>CAYRBK010000003.1:6091-56944 GCA_964422605.1 uncultured Candidatus Bathyarchaeia archaeon
TCATAAACATTGCGAGAGGAGCAGTCATAGACAACAAGGCTCTAGTCAAAGCCCTTAAAGAAGGTTGGATAGCCGGAGCAGGCTTAGACGTGTTCGAAGAAGAACCTCTCCCGAAGGACTCAGAGTTCTGGAAACTCGACAGCGTGATCATCACGCCCCATATTTCAGGGGCCACACCCCACTACACCGACAGAGCGGTAAGAATCTTCTGTGAAAACCTTAAGAGGTATCTGGACGGCAAACCGTTGGTAAACGTGGTTGACAAGGAAATGGGATACTGACCGCCAACCAGAAGGAACTGAAGGGATCTCAACGGGAAGGTCGCGTCTTCGACGCCGGCAAATCAGATTGTTGGGAACATGTCTATTTATTGCAACAAATGATAAATCCATTGTAACAACAAATCAGAAGGCTGAACCGCCCAACCTTGGGATTTCCGTTGAGCGATCCGTCGACGCGTCACCGCGGTCTGCGACAGTTACGGTTAGTTAACGCGCCAGGTGTGTTGCTTCTTTTTCAAAGGAAAGTGCGGAAATGATAAGCCGAAAGCGATATAGCCGCCGGGATTTGAACTGGATGAATGAATCTCCTGTTTGCTTGGATGTTGAACCTCTCCTCAATTGACAACGTATATGAACATTGGTGCGCAGTTGTTATTGAGCAAAATCTTGGCTGGCGGGTCTTATGGGGCATGAATGCGTAAAGACCAGGATAGTAAATCCTCTTAGCGGAGAAGAAGTTGAGGACGAGGCCCTCGTCGATACGGGCTTAACCTACACGGTTATACCATGGAAAACCTATGAGAAACTGAGCCTGAAAGTAGTCGGTAAGAAGGATGTTGAGACAGCGAAGGGCTTAACGCGTTTAGATGAGAGCTTCGCAGTTGTTGAGATTGAGGGGAAACGCGGCTTAACTCCCTTGTTGATCTCGATGGATTTGAAGGATTTGCTGATAGGGGTTCTAACGCTTGAGGCCCTTGGTCTGACAGTCGACCCAACAACAGGCAAACTCAAGGAGACAAGAATACTTCTGCTTTAGGACACAAGAAGCCACAACAAGTTATCTGGAAAGGGGGAAGGAAGGGGCATTGTTGTGGAAAGCCTTACATGTTCCGCTAAGCCTTTCTGCGCAGAACGGCTGATAAAGGATAAGTGCCCAAAGCTTCTGTAGTACTCAATCAGTCACCCCTCATAGACAATCAGGAGAATGCTTCCATATCTGGAAAGGGGGATCGGAGTGCATCGGATTTCGATTCTATGCGGCCGCCGGGATTTGAACCCGGGTCACCAGCGTGGCAGGCTGACGTCCTAGACCAAACTAGACTACGGCCGCTCAGGTTACAAATCTACTTGGCATGCTCTTAAAATCTTTTTGTCCCGGCTTTGGATGCTTCTTTTGCTGCGGGAGGACCATGCGGTTTGAAATGTCCCAAGAACGTTGTCTGCTTTCACCGCAAGTCAATAAGCCCTGAAGGATCTGCGAATGTCGCCATTCTGCTTTCTTCCGTCTCAACAGAACAGGCAGTTCGGAGTGTCATTATGGAATCAGAGCGTGAGACTGGACAGAGCTGATGTACTAAGAAACCTCTTAAGGCAGAGATATTCACAAGCTTTGAAGAATAGGTGAGAGAAGATGGCAAAGTTCAAGCTAGGGCTAATAGTCTCTCTTCAACACGATCCACGAGAAGAGTTAGAAAAGATCCATACACTTGGTTTTCCAACATGCCAAGTTGCCTGCTGGAACGCTGACCTGTACAGTGATGATATTGCCTGGAAGCTCAGGAAGGCGGCTGAAGAAAGCGATGTTGAGGTTACAACGATATGGGCTGGACTGCCCGGTAAGTATGTCTGGAATCTCGTCGACGGTCCAAGAACAATCGGGCTCGTCCCCCTAGAGACAAGGAAGATGCGCCTACAAGCCCTAAAGAAGGCTTCAAATTTCGCCCGCGAAGCCGGGGTTGAGAGCATTACAACCCATGTAGGTTTCATACCTGAAGACCCAAGAGACACAGTCTACGTTACACTTGTGAATGCACTTAGAGATGTGGCTAGGTTCTGCAGAGATAGCGGGCAGAGTTTCTGGTTTGAGACGGGGCAAGAGACTCCGGTCACGCTTCTCAGGACGATTGAGGACACAGCGGCAGGCAACCTTGGCATCAACTTTGACCCGGCTAACCTTCTCATGTACGGCAAGGCAAACCCAGTCGATGCCCTAGACACTATCGGAAGGTATGTCCGGGGCGTCCACGCAAAAGACGGAGAATACCCAACCAACGGGGGAGAACTGGGCAAAGAAAGACCGCTAGGCCAAGGTCATGTCAACTTTCCTCTGCTAGTATCAAAGCTCAAAGCTCTGGGTTATACTGGAGCCTTGACCATTGAGCGCGAGATAAGCGGTCCTCAACAGATGGAGGATATCAAAAAGGCGAAGACATTTCTGGAAGAGCTCTGTTGAGGCTTCTCTAGGAATCTGTGTCTAGGCCTTCTGCCTTTTCAGATAGTCTTCTATAGCGGCGTGTAGCCCATCAGCAGCCAAGTTTGAACAGTGCATCTTTATGGGCGGCAATCCGCCTAGGCTCTCCGCCACATCTCCCCTCGTGATTTCCATAGCCTCATCAAGCGTCTTGCCCTTTGCCAGCTCTGTAGTCATGCTGCTGGTCGCTATCGCTGCTCCGCAACCGAAGGTCTTGAACTTGATGTCGGCAATCCTTTCGCCCTCAACCTTTATGTAGATGGTCATCAGGTCTCCGCAGATAGGGTTGCCTACAGTTCCGACTCCGTCCGCGTCCGGAATCTCGCCCATGTTACGGGGGTTTCTGAAATGCTCCAGCACCTTCTCGGTGTACATTATGCCATCAACTCCTTAGGGGTCAAGGGCGAGATTCCCCTCAACCTTTTCACAATTCCCGGAAGCACGTCTAAGACGTAATCGACATCCTCTTCAGTGTTCTGCCTTCCCAGAGTGAATAGCAGAGACCCATGCGCGTCCTCGTGCTTCAAGCCTATGGCCAGCAAAACGTGCGAAGGCTCCAGCGTCTTCGAGGTACACGCCGAACCGGAAGAACAGGCAACACCCTCCATGTCTAGGCTAAGGATCAGCGATTCGCCTTCGACGTAGCTGAATCTAACGTTGACATTGTTTGGCAGCCGCTTGGTCGGGTGCCCATTCAAGTGGGACTCCGGTATTCCTTCAAGAATGCCTCTGATGAGTTTATCCCGCAGATTCGTCAACCTTGTAGCCTCCGTCTCCATCTCGGTCATGGCGATCTCCGCTGCCTTCCCCATCCCGACTATCCCCGGAAGGTTTTCGGTACCAGACCGTAGGCCCCGCTCTTGTCCCCCACCGTGTACGATGGGCTGGATGCTGGTGCCAGTTCTTATGTAGAGCGCGCCAACTCCTCTGGGGCCATACATGTCATTCGAAGAGAGCGAAAGCAGGTCGATGTTTTCTTTCTGAACGTCTATGGGTATGTGACCGGTAGCAGCCACGGCGTCTACATGAAGAACTGCGCCTTTGTTGTGGACAATCTCGCCGATCTCCCTCACGGGTTCGATTGTGCCTATCTCTCCATTAGCGTACATTACGGAGACCAAAACTGTTCTGTCACTGATCGCCTTCTCTAAGGCTTCTATGTCTACGACCCCATACTTGTCAACTGGGAGATACATGACTTCGAAGTCCTGCTTGCTGAGATGCTTGCACGTGTTCATGACCGACATGTGCTCGATTGAGCTGGTGATAATGTGGTTTCGGTCTTGCCTACTACTGTAGGCAACACCCTTGATGGCTGAGTTGTTGCTTTCTGTGCCGCCTGAGGTGAAGATGATCTCTTCAGTCCTCTCCGCTCCGATGAGCTCAGCGACCTTGCGTCGGGCTTCACTGATCTCTCTTCGCGCCTCATCCCCAAAATGATGAGATGACGAAGGGTTACCGTAAGTCTCGCTGAAATAGGGCATCATCGCTTCAAGAACACGTTTGTCAACCGGCATGACAGCCGCATAATCCATGTAGACGGTTCGCACTTTGGAGACACCTTTGCGCTTGTCAGAAACACATGACAGCGTCTGCATCCAGGAGCCGATCGTTGAGGGTCGCTGCGCCTACGACCTTAGCATCTTCAACGAAATCTCCTCTTCCCAGCCCGAGGAGCATACAGCTCTGCTCGCAGACCTCCAGTTTCACTCCAGCCTTGACGGCTTGATCCATTATCTCCTTTAGGGATGGGAAGTCACCTAGCTTGATCTTTTCCGCTTCTCCTCGCTTGACCACGGAGACGCCCTTTATCACAAAGTATATCGTCGCATCTAGCCCCATGGCGACGGCCGTGGTTGCTAGGATGAAGGGTGCGTAGGTGCGTTCTGGAGTGTCTACGCCGCTGGTCTGGACGTACAGTATATTTTTCTCCTCGCTCAACTTCCTCACCTTCATCTGACTTTTCTAATTAGGAACTGGAGAACACTGCCATCTTTCTTCAGTCTTAACACATCATTGCCCGTTCTTCTAACTAGGCTTTTGATGTCTTCCTCGGCTGCCGGATCGTCGGCAAAGACCTCTAAGACTTCGCCCACAGCCATTCTGTCCAACTCGACACGGGTTCTGAAGACTGGTTCTGGGCAGTAGAGGCCGAGGGCGTCGAGGATTCTGTTTGGACGGAATTCTGTCTGCAACCTAGTTCCCTAGGTGCTAATATAACGATGTTATATTTAACCCTTTCCGCCCAAACAAGCCCAGGTCAGAACAGAACCTTGTCGTGATGGGCATAGATGTTGAACCGCTTCCCTCTGGCGAACCCGATCAGAGTCAGACCTGCCATTTCCGCGATCTTTATAGCATTGTCTGTTGGAGCCGAGATTGAAACTATCACAGGCACCCCTGCGTACACTGCCTTAACAACCATCTCGGAAGTCAGCCTTCCGGTGGAGGCTAGAAAGCTTCGCCTCAGGTCGATGCCCTTCAGAATCGCTTCGCCTATGACCTTGTCTATGGCGTTGTGCCTGCCAATATCCTCTGAGAATGCGAGTACCTCTCCATCATCGTCTAGGAGTGCTGCAGCATGGCTCCCTCCGGTTCTTCTGAAGGTTAGTGCCCGCGAATTCAGCTCCACAATGGCTTTAAGTATGGTTTGAGGATTCAGCCGAATGCTCAGATCGGCGCTAGCTCTTCTCGCATTCATCCAGATTCGAGGAGGGATCTTCAAGCCTCTGCTGCCACAAGATGTGAGTATGAGTTGCGGCTTGCCTTGAAGTCTTGCCGCAAGTTTCTTTGTAAGATTAACGTGGACTTCTCCTCTACCGACCTCAAGACTCGTTATGTCCTCAGGTTTGTTGATGAGTCCCTCAGTCACGAGGTGTCCTACCGCCAGTTCTTTGGCCTGAGAAATCGAGCAAAGGAAAGTGGTATGATGCGAGCCGCCAATGTACAGTTCTACCTGACCTTCTGCCACGACCTGATCCTTAAGGGGTTCCGGAGAGCCTTTTCTGAGGTCGAATCTGATGAGCTCCTTTTCAACCGTTACATGTTCCTTCTCCGTTTCGTTTTCCCCGAATTTCAAGGCGCATCAACTCATATGAGCAAACTACGGTTCCGGCGGACACTGCGCAGTGTTCAATGGGCTGGTTCATCATAATGTATCGTTGAGGTAATAAACCAGATGTTTTCAGACCTGATTTCAGACGTTTCAGACTCATCTTGCGCGAATTGAGGGAGATGGAGCGAGATCGTAGACTTGAAGTCAGGGAAGTTCAGGGCCGCTTCTACTTCGTGCTTCCCACTTGCCCTTTTCTGTACGTCGAAACTATGAGCGGCGTGGCTATTGCCAAGTATGCGAGGTGAACTATCAACCTTCCCCACTCCGCGCTTACGGTGTAACCGAACAACACGGCGAGGACTGAACCTATTGCCCCTTTGTGATGAAATGGGCTACCTTGCGGCATATCTAAGACGTACGCATATCTCCCAAACCAACCCAGTTCGACCCCGGTATCCTCAAAGTATTCTATCAACTCATGCACCCCGTAGCCCGCCAAGCCGCCGGCCAAAAGTATGAGCAATATGCTTGTGAAATAGAATAGCCTACGTATGTTGACCCTCATGCCGACGATGAATATAGCGTAGGCGAGAACTAGAGATGCTGCTGTACCAAGGAAGGCTCCAATCAACGTGCCCGTCACATCTTCTACTAAGAAGGGTGTTAGGAAGAGCACAGTTTCAAGTTCTTCGCGGAACACAACGATGAAGGAGAAAGAGATCAAAGCAAAGGTTGATCCCCGCGTGACAATTGTTTCAACTCGCTTTTCGACTTCCATCCTGAGCTCTCTCCCCTTTGTAGCCATCCAGTAGATCATATAGGACAATACTGAAACCGCGAGGAAGGCAGCCACGCCTTCGAACAAGGCTTTGGTGGAACCTGTAACACTGCCGTACACGAACCAGATAGCGATGCCTGATACTAGACTTGACGCGGTTGCCAGGGAAACTCCGTACCATGCGTAACGCGACAAGGTATTCCTCCCTGTACGGTTGAGGTACGCGAAAACTATCGCCATTATGAGAGATGCTTCGAGGGCTTCTCTAAAAGCCAGAAGAAACTGTCCGATCAAGGAGATCACCTGTAATGTCGAGTAACATTTATAACGTCGTTATATTTATACCTTGCCAAACGAACACGTAGAGGCAGAACGTGAGGTAACAGAACGCTTTTCGGTGATGGCAGGCGGAGCTAACGAAGACTGGAAAGGGCAATGAAAGGGCTGTGACACCCCCCAGATTTCCGGAGAGATCACTGGACCCTATGCAGACCAACCAAGACTTAGTACAGGTCTGATAGCTTAGCCTTCTTCGCGCCTTTCCCGACCATTTCCCCTATAGCTTTGTCGCTGTCATCGGGTCTAACGTTCACTCCGCGCGTTGCGTCTATGAGCAGAACGGTTTCAAATCCCAGCCTAAGGGCATCAAGAGCCGTGCTCCTTACACAGTAGTCTGTTGCTAGCCCTCCTACGAAGACCCTTGTCACACTATCCTTCTTCAGATCTCTCTCTAGAATGGTCTTCTCAAACCCAGAATAGCCCGGTATGGATGGTTTGGTCGCCTTCGAGACTATCTTAGATCCTCTAGGGAGAACCAAGTCTGAGTGAAACTCTGCACCCTTGCTGGCTTGAATACAGTGAGGCGGCCATATGCCCCCATAGGCTTTGAAGGATTTATGGTTTGGCGGATGCCAGTCTCTGGTGGCGTAGATCTTGGCACTAGCCGTCTTGAAACGCTCTATGTATCGGTTCAGGATAGGTACAACCTGATCACCTTCAGGGACTGGCAGGGCTCCGCCCGGGCAAAAGTCTCTCTGAACATCCACGACAATGAGAGCATCATGCTCCCCGACTTGAAACCTCATTCCATCACCTATCTGTAAATAGAGGCGCCAAATGAGATAAACCTTCTATCCGAGAGATAGGCAAGCTTGGCGCGCATTTTGCGGTCGCCGTTGATTTTTCCTCACGCCCTAGGAGCGTTTCAGTTGTGTGCTCCATAGCTGTATCCAGAAAGGCGTTCAGAGTCCATTCTTCGCTTCTGCTAATATTTAAGCGAGTAGGTGTCCTAGTTTTCTGGAGGCTTTGAGGCTTAAGGAGGATTGTGCCGATGAGAGTGGACGGCGTCATGTCCAACGGAAAATTTGAGGGTCTGATGCATATCTCCAATTCCAAAAGCCAATTCCTTATGGTGGCTACAGATCAGAGAGATACGCTGAAAAGGATGGTGAACCCACAGAGCCCAGACAGCGTCACTGCTGAAGAGGTGAAGATGGTGAAAAAATCTCTGATTAGGAACCTCGTGGGGAAAAAGAGTCCAGGAAGGGCAAGCGGCATCCTCGTAGATCCTATCTATTCGTACGAACAGAGCTTCTTGAAGGCTTGCGACATTCGTGCTGATGTCGGACTACTTATGGCTGTGGAGGAGAGCGGATACGGTGGGAAGGGAGAGTTTGCACCGCAGGTCCGTGCCTTTAACGGGCTGGATGTTGAAGAGGCTGTGAGGACGATTAAGGCGAGGGGCGCATCCGCAGTGAAGATGCTGGTCTACCACCGTCCAGACAGCCCCACGCGCAAACATCAAGAGGTCATGGTCAAGGCGGTTGGGCGAGCATGCGAGAAACATGACATTGCCTTCCTAATGGAGTCCCTGGCACATTCTCTCGAAGGTGGTCCCCACATGAAGAAGGACCCGAAGGAGTTCTCTCGACTCAAGCCCTGGATCGTGATCGAAACGGCCAAGGAGCTGACTAAGCCGGAGTACGCAGTCGACATCTTGAAAGCCGAGTTTCCGCTCGACCTAAGATATGCTGAAGAACTTGGGCAGGACCCTTCAGACGCTTGCAGGCAACTTGACGACGCCAGCCAGGTCCCCTGGGTTATACTGAGTGCTGCTGTGGACTTTGAGGAGTTCTACGAGTATCTTAAGCATGCTGCCGGAAATGGCGCTTCGGGTTTCCTCTGCGGCAGAGCCATATGGAAGGAGGCCATCGGCAGGGACGACATGGACCGGTTCCTCCTAACAATAGGGGTCAAGCGGCTCAACCAACTAGCGGAGATTACTGAGGAGAATGCTACAGCTTGGTATAGGAAGTATGTTGACTCGATCGGCGATATAGAGATCACAAGGGGAGCCTGAGATCCATCGCCAGTCTTGAGTACGAATCGCTTTTCAGGAAGGCTTTTGGTGCACTGTTCAAGGATTGAATGAATAGTGCTTACGTGCGGGTCATTGTATTCGTAGGATTCGCTTCATTGGGTAATGCTTAAATATAACGCTGTTATTATATTATTGTCGAACGTTCCGTATTCAACCAATCCAGCCTTCTATATGGATAATCAAGCCTATGAGTGCACTTCACAGTTGTGATGAAGCTCACCGGGAAGTGGACAAATGGAAACGAAAAATAGGCAATTGTCCCAGGTACTAATGGAAGACAAGTGTCCTGAGTGCGGAGGGAACAGTCTAGTCCGCGACTACGAGCTGGGGGAGACTATCTGTACAGACTGCGGCTTGGTCATTGGCGAAGGCGAGATGGACAGGAGCCCAGAATGGCGGGCATTCACGAATGAGGAAGTCCAGTCCAGAAGCCGTGTAGGAATGCCTTCGTCTTATTCCGTCCATGATAAGGGATTGCCTACGACAATAAGCCGTATCAACCGAGATGCTCACGGCCGCAAACTTTCCCCTAAGACCAGGCTGCAGATGTGGCGGTTGAGAAGGTGGCAGATAAGGTCGGGCGCTCACTCGTCCATCGATAGAAACCTCGCCCAAGCTATGACGGAGCTGGACCGGTTGTCTGATAAGCTTTCCATTCCTGAATCCGTCAAGGAGAAGGCTGCCGTGATCTACCGCAAGGCCTTGGATAAGGGACTCGTCCGTGGTAGATCCATAGCCGGAATAGTTGCAGCCTCCCTATATGCCGCATGCAGATCGACTCGGACTCCTCGAGACATAAGAGAGATAGCCGCAAAGAGTCTTGTTGGTAAGAAAGAACTGTCCCGAGACTATAGGCTCATACTGCGTGAGCTTGGGCTACGCATGCCGGTGTCTGACCCTGCAACGTATCTGACGAAGATTGCTGAAAGAGTCGGTCTTTCTGGTCAGATTCTGGCAGATGCCTTCAGAGTTCTTCAAGAGGCGAGAGAGAGAGGCATTGCTGCTGGAAAGGATCCCACAGGCTTAGCTGCCGCATCTCTCTACATAGCGTCTATGCAAGCGGGAAACAAGATAACCCAGAAGGACATTGCGGACGCGGCCGGCATCACAGAAGTCACCGTGAGGAACAGGTACAAGACGCTCAAGAAACAGCTAAGCATAGAGTTCGACTAGCCTGTACCCTTGGAAACATGCCTACAGACTGACAGGCTTGCTCTCTCTTGCAGAGTTTTCAACAGCGCAGAGTATCTTGGTCACAGCTAAGCCATCCCTGCCAGTTGCCGCGGGCTGCTTCTCTTGTGCTATGCAGTCCACAAAGTGGGCGATGGATTCGTTGACGAAGCCTACGCGACGACCATGAATGTCGAGTGGTCCTCCGATAATATTGGGATAGGTCCAAGAGTTCTGCGTGAACTTCCTGAAGGCTCCATGTTGGAGAGGATCGATGTAGACGCATCCTTTGGTGAAGGTGAACTGAGCCACAAAATCGACAATCGTGGGCAAGGATTCAGGGAGTACCCAGCTGTTCTCGAAGGCTGCTGTAGCTCCGTTTCTGAACCGAACCATGTACTGGTAGTAATCCGCGGTCTCGATTCCCATGCTCTTCAGAAGTTTCATACCGTTGGTGGCGTAGACTTCGACAGCTTCGTCATTGATAATCCACCTCGCAAGGTCGACTACGTGGCTTCCCAAGAACCACAAGACTGAGGACTTGCCTGCCCAGCTCAGCATCTTGGTCGGCACATACACCGTGTCGCTTAGCCGAAGGTACGCGTGAACTGGCTCTCCGAGTTCTCCTTTGAGCTTCGCTTCCATTGTTAGGGCAAAGGGAGGGTTCCACCTGTTGTGGAAGTCAACCATCAAAGTCACTCCCGCCTCCTCAACAGCCTCAACCATCTCCTCCGCATCCTGAACCGTGGTCGCCAAAGGCTTCTCGCAGAGGACATGTTTCCCATTCTCGGCACATGCTAGGACGGGTTCTTTGTGAAGGAAGTCTGGCGTTACGACTGAGACAGCTTCGACTTCAGGATTCTCTAGCATCTCGCGGTAATCCCCATAGCACCTGGCTTTGTATGTGTCAGCCGTCACTTTAGCCAGTTCTTCCTTCACGTCGCATACAGCCACAAGCTTGGCAAAGGGATGCTGAGCATAGGCAGCGACATGGTTCTTTCCGAAGGTCCCTAGACCTATAACCCCAAAACCGACTTTTCTCAAGGTAGTTCACTGGAGTAAGATGTCCAGTGTAACGGACTTAAAGGTTTCCTCAAGCCTAGTGATGCGGGGTAGGTCCATGTGCGTGTGCTGACGGTTCGGGTTCAGGGAAGTGAGACAGAGAAATGGGGAAAGTTGTGTGGGATTTTTGGGTCATGTGAGTGTGGGAGTCATCGAGCCGCCCCTTCGCCGCAGAAGTAGCTTCACTCAAGCTCGTAGTCAGCATAGGTTTGGCAGGCAGGACAAAGGCAGCCGTTCCTTTGAACCGTCTTTCGGCTTTTGCCCCTTGCATAGAAGAGCCACTCGTCTGTTCCTGGATGGCTTGGGCAGTTCCCGTAGAAATCCTTGCAGATAGCTTCGTTCTTTCTATTGTCTTCCGGCTTCGTTTTCTTTCAACCGATGAGTTCTCTGCTGGTGTGATAATATGTTCTTTTTCCTCTGGAAGTAGGAGTCAACCGATGTCCAGACGGGGAAAAGTCACCCTTCTAGACGTTTGCCTTGGTATACTACTTTCTATGCTGGTTACAGAGTCAGGTTCTGAACCTTGTAGAGGTGGCTGTGTTCGACGCGTATGATCTTGTATACCTCTTGCCTGTCCTCTTTCCCAAGCCCCATAGCCAAGTTGTAGTAGAAGAGCACCGTATCCTTCTCTAGCTGAACGGCAGCTTCAACAGCCGACTTGAGTTCTGAAACTTCCCTTGCCCTTTCGGCTCCCCTTCTGAGGTTTCTGACTACTCCAGAATCCTCCAAGACTTTGATGTTGTGGTCTGCCAGCATCCGCTCCTCTTCTGTTGACGAGATCTCTTCGGCCTTTCCGCGGCTTAGAAGCTGGGAATATCTCTTGGCGTGGCTTTCCTCGTCTCTGGCAAGTTGCCGGAACAGAGTCTCGTGTTTGGGGAACTTTCCAGCCAAAGCTGTGTAGAAGTCTTGTGCGGATTCTTCTATAGCTATGGCCATCTCAAACAGTACGGGTATAGTATAGCGGGGTTTGGGCAATCTGCAACACCTCTGACAAAGAATTTCAAAATTCCATATTTAAGGCTAGTGGCAAGTCTAAAGGACTCGCTTCAATCTGTCACTCTTGCCGGTATGGTTGGCTTGCATGGATCACCGGAATCTGTCTTGGTAGACTAGGTCTGGCAGTCCCTTTCGCCCCGACTCGCGAACCAGTCTAGGCACACCGATGGGCAGAAGGGCGATCACCCTGAAGGTCTTCGGCATTCGTAGGATTTCCTTAATCTTGGTCTCTGCCGAATCTCTTTCGCCCTTAAGATCGTAGACTCCTATCCAGCAGGACCCCAGTCCTAGGCTGTGGGCAGCTAAGGCCATGTTTTGTGTGGCGGCTGCTCCGTCTTCGACGTAGTGGAAGGGATCTTCACTCGAGTCAACACATACTGCGATGCAGAGCGGCGCTTCCTTGACTCCGAGGTTGAAGATTGTCGGCACGTACTGGCTCAGGTTCGTTTTGATCTCTGGGTCTCTGACCAGAAGGAATCTCCAAGGCTGCTTGTTAAGCCACGACGGTGCCCACCTTCCTGCGTCCAGAACCGCCTGAATCTTCTCTTCCTCTATCGGAACGGTCTCGAATCTTATCACGCTTCGTCTTTTTCTGATAGCTTCGAGAACAGGATTGGTAAGTTGGCCCATCATCCAACTGCCTCCAAAGTATATGGACACACTGGTGTCATCGTGGTATAAAAACTAGATAAAGCGAGTAAGGGTCAGTCACCGTTAAACCGGGCAAGCGTGCCCGTTTCCGCCGTACCGGCAAAAGTCCGGTCCAACATGGCAATATGGAAGGGCCGTCTGCCCACCGTTTGTTCTAGTAACAGCATTAAGTGGAAAACCCTTACTGATCTGGCAATATCTGCTGTATGATACAATACGTCTAGAAGCGTCTGCAGTCTAGCCATAGGAAGGTTTATACGAGTGCAATAACAATGTTATAATCGGATTCGGGCAAATAAAGTTTCCGAATCAGAGCCCAATTCCGATTCTTTTTAAGAAAGAAGGAGGTGACAATGGGTGATGAAGAATAGAGCATTGATGAGCATTCTGTTGGCGGCCTCTGCCATCGCTATACTCGGTTACCTATACTGGTCTGGCTACTTCTCACCAGCCTTGGAAACAGTGCCTCCAACAGGCGAGGTGAGGGAATTCGAGATAACAGCCAAGACTTGGGAATTCAACCTAAGGATGATAGAGGTCGACGCAGGCGATACTGTTGTGCTGAGGATCACAGGCTTAGATGATGGTGTCGGCAGCGGGCATGGTTTCGCACTTCCAGATTTCAGGGTCAACGAGATGATCCGAGAAGGTCAAACAATAACAATAGAGTTCGTTGCCGACAAAACCGGAACCTTCACATTCAGTTGCTCAGTCCCCTGTGGAGCAGGACATAGCACGATGACAGGAACTCTTATTGTGAGGTAGAAAAGGCTGCTGCCTCCAACGCCTAAGAGAATGCGGTTCCACATTCAGCTCCAAACCTAGCCAAGCGGTCCATGGAAATCAGGGAGATGAACGCCTTTTTTGGCAATAACCTGCCACGAGGTCCGAATGCAACAATCACTGGCCTATGAAGAATCCTTGTCATGGGGTTTCAATGGTGGTGTTCATGCTTCGCAGATTCTTTTCCGATCTTTCCATATTCGTGTTCGCAGATGTTTTCAGAAGTAGAGAACGCGTCTGTCATGTTCAAGCTGGCTAGAGCTTTCCTAATTATCTCCATTCCTCAGACTGGGTCGGTGGTTGCATCTCTTTTCTCGACGAACTCCGGTAGCTTTGGTTCGCAGTCCCTCAGAATGTTCTGGTAATGGCTACCCCCACAGTGCACCTTGGTGTGCCAATCCGTTGCCATCCCTCATTGCTTTAGGCTGCGTATTGGTCCTGCATCCAGATGGGTATTGCTTTTCCTGCATTTCCGTACGTTCTGCCGTTCACTGCCAGCTCAAACGGGATGAAGCCTTCGTGCCAACCCTCTCCTGGTTCCATCATGGTGACGAAGACTCCTTTGGCGGTCACTGTGTCGCCTTCACTTATGCCGACGTTTTCCCAGAACCAGTATGGACCATGTATCTCGACCTCTTTCTGATCGGCCTTCAGGTCTACTTCCATCCAGCCTACGCTCTCTACGGTGCCCGCTATCTCCTTCAACTCGTCATAGCTCCATCTCCCCATCATGCCCCTCCACATCATCGGACCCACGTGCCACATGGGATAGCTCCACCTGCTGAGAGAGGCTGAGGAGACCACAAGGCCCAGAATTCCCACAGATAGCAATATCGCTCCTAGAACCTTCCTGTTTCGACTCATAGTCCCAATTCCTCCTTCAGCTTCAAGTACTGGTCCCTTGTGATCTCGCCTTTCGCATAGCGTTCCTTGAGTGTATCGAGGATTCTGCGGTCACTGCTGGGTGTCGATCTACCTCCTCGAGCAAACTCGGTAATGAGGTAGTAGGCTCCTAGCGCTACCAACACCAGAAACGTTAGGGGTATCAGAAACATGAGTCCCCATCCGTATCCCGTCATACCCATCATGCCAATCATACCAGGCGCTGACCAGCTCCAAGCCCCCAACCAGAGCAGAGGGACGGCCACTATGAGGACGAGGAGGACCAATGCCCAGGCTGTTGATTCCCTGTTTTTCTCAGACATTCGTCTCACCACCTTCCAGACACTGTCTCTATACAAATACTTGGACGCTGATTGATATAAATATTTCTTCTCTAGATATATCTAACTTAGATTAATGGCTGGATCATCGTTGACAGAAAGGATTTTCAATAACGATTCTGAAAGAAGCTAAAGGACAGAGGAATGGCGACCACGCCGGACGCTGGGAATCCGCTGGAAAGGAATGGTGGGACTGAGCAATCCGTGAATCGATAGAACTCAATCAAGCCAATCATTTCGTTTTGCGCAAACAACACCTGACAGATGATACGAGAAGTGAAAACATCATACAAACAGTGAGGGATGTAGGTGGTTTACATGCCACGGGACCCACAGTGCCGTACCTTTCCCTGTTCTCAAGAATCCGAAACTTCACAACAGAATTTCTAGATGAAGAACTCTACGTGAAGAGAAGCCTAGGCAAAATTCGGTATGTACGGAAAACTGTCTATGTCTTGCCGAAAGATATGGTTCCTGCCGCGTTTGCTGCAACAAGGAGCATGATAGTCCTTGCATCTGAAAAGTACTCCAAGTATTTGGGAGTAACTGAAGATGAATACGAAGTGGCATCAAAGAGGATCCTTTCTGTCCTTAGGGGTAGAGGAATGACGACAAAGGAAATTAAGAAGGCGTTGGGAACAAGGCTGAACATCTCCCCCATTGTGAATCTTATGTGCGACAAAGGTCTTCTAATGCGTGGAAATCCCGATAAAGGTTGGAAAAGCAATATCCACACATACTATTTGTCTAAAGAGTATTTCCCCGATGTCGATCTGAATGCTTATGGCGAAGAAGAAGCGAGAAGGCTGGTAGTTCAATGGTATCTTGCCTCATTTGGACCTGCAACGGAGAATGATGTGATTTGGTGGACAGGATTTCCGAGGGGGCAGTCAAAAGAGATTCTCGAAGAGATGAGGAAAAGGGTTGCCATCGTCGACATTTCAGATCTGAAAGGCGAATACTTCATGCCTTCTTCGCAGAAGACATCTTTGGCGTCGACAAGCTTGCCAGAGAATCCTCTGGTGAGCCTTTTGCCAAGTCTTGATCCTTATCTCATGGGATACAAAGACCGTGAACGATATCTTGACCCGGAATACTATGATTTCATTTTTGACCGTTCTGGCAACGCAACCTCTACGATTTTGCTTGATGGACGAGTTATCGGAATATGGGACTTCCACGAACCATTCGTCAAGACATTTCTGTTCAGTGATTTTGAGGAGACTTTGCTAGAAGAAATTCGTTTCAAGGCCCGAAATATGGGAATGTTCGTTTCAGGCAAGGCAGTCTATGTCAAAGAATGTGGTTCAATGATCCCTTTGACAAAGAGAACTGCCGGCAGCGTAATGTCGCCTCTCAGAGAGTGTTAACTTCATCAAAAGATTGTAGCATCTTGTGCTACACCTCGAGATACGACGTGCAATTTGTGTGTTTGCATAAATAGAAACCTCCCCATGTCAAACAATGAAATAGCTGAGGATGAAGGGCGTATCAAACGATAGAGCAAAGCCTGAACACAGAGATTTCAGGAAAAGCAAGGAAACGCCCGAGGCATTTGGCAGCAATCTCTTGATGCCTCGCAAAGGCAAACTACATATGTCTGGACTTCACGTTTATGCAACTGCGGCACCAGCGTTAAAGGAAGATTAGAAACATAAGCGGAGAACATAGCACAAGAGACATAACATAGGATACAGAGTCCATAGGTCCAGTCCATAACGTAAGAGATTGATCAACTCTAAAATAGGAGATTGAAGAGCTCTAGCCTATATGAGGAAGATTGCCTTATTGGTTCTTGCAATACTTTCAACGACAATGATCAGAGGGTTCACGGGATCAGTTGAGGCAAGTGGAGCCATTTGCATCAGGGCTGATGGAAGCGTTTTCCCATCAACAGCAAACATCACTAGTGTTGACAACATGACATACACCTTCACAAACGATAATTGTGGGTCGCTTGTCGTTCAGAGAGACAATATCGTGGTTGACGGCGCTGGCTACACACTTCAGGGAACGCGGTTTTGGAATTCCAAGGGAGTGGACTTGGCGGGAAGAAGAAATGTCACGATCGAGAATATGGAGATCAAGGAATTCTTCTTCGGCATTTGGCTCAAGATATCCTTTGGCAACAGCATATCCGGAAACAAGATGACACATAATAAGTGTGGCATTTGGCTTTCTCTGTCTTCAAACAACAACATATCCCAAAACCACGTATCGTCAAACATGGATTACGGCATCTACCTAGAATACTCTTCAAGTAACTACATATCCGGAAACAGAATAACAGCAAAGGGGAGAGTCTGGGAAGTCTACCAATATTACTCTTTCTACGGCATATACCTCCGTCACTCTTCAAGCAACACCGTTTCGGAAAACGATATAACAAACAGCGGCTGCGGCGTCGAGCTCTTTTCGTCTTCAGGCAACAACATCCATCGCAACAACATAACGAGCAATACTTACGGACTCATACTCTGGAAGTCTTCAAACAGTACTATTCTTGGAGGCGACATAGCACGCAATGACTGTGGCATCTTGCTCGCAGATTCTTCTAGCAACCTTATCCATCACTGCAACTTCGTCGATAACGCTGAACAAGTGCATAGCCAAAACTCAGCAAATGCATGGGACGATGGTTATCCTTCTGGCGGAAGCTACTGGAGCGACTATGGGGGTAGGTATCCTAATGCTGAGGAACTGGATGAATCCGGTATATGGAACATGCCCTACGTCCTCGACCAAACAAACCAAGACAACTTTCCACTCATGAGGTCATGGGCCCCTGAAGAAGAAGCTTCTCCACCAGCAGAAGAAAATGAGGTTCTCTTCTGGACGGGTTGGCAGATGTGGGCGATGGTAGCTGTGGCGACCGTTATATTGACTGGGGTCGTTTTCCTCTTGAGGAAGAGGATCACGCGTGTCCGTTCCGGTATATGAACCGTGCGACATACGCGCCTTTCTGGTAGTGTGAGATATGATGGGACCGGATGTGTTCATTCTACACCTCGGCTGTTCCAACGAACCTGTGCCCTCAGAAATGGATCTGGTTGAGGATCAGTCTGACGATGGCCTTAGGTGAAGTCTCGACCTAGCCTTGCCCATAGTCAAAACTGAAACCCCCCCTATGGCAGCATTTTCTGGTGCCGCGGGAGAGATTTGAACTCTCGACAACCCGGTTTCAAACCTTAGCTCCATCTGGGCTTCAGCTTCACCCTTACTTTTCTGGGCTTTCAGTTAGCCGTAAGTCGGGTGCTCTCCCAAACTGAGCTACCGCGGCTCGGAAAGATAGAAGGGCTTCTTCTTTATATAAGATTTTAGGCTTACCACCTTTGGATGCCTGTTTCTTCCTCTATCACAGGATTTCTTAGGGTTCCGATCCTCTCGATCTCAACTTCAACGATATCGCCCGGCTTCAGAAACCTCGGCTCCGGCTTCATGAAGGCCGCTACCCCGGCTGGCGTGCCAGTTGCGATGATGTCACACGGTTCCAACGTCATTACCAGACTAATGCGGTGGATTATCTCGTACACATCGAACACCATCAGCCTCGTCGACGAGTTCTGCCTAGTCTCACCATTCACCATGGTACATAGACGAAGATTCTTCGGATCGCCAATCTGCTTGGCTGTTGTTATGCAGGGACCCATGGGAGCAAATGTGTCGAAACTCTTGCCCCTCGTCCATTGGCCATCCTTGAACTGGATATCACGTGCCGATATGTCGTTGAAGACTGCGTAGCCGAAGATGCAATCCATCGCGTCAGAAACTGCGATGTTCCTGCCTCTTTTCCCTATGATTATGGCCAATTCAACTTCGTAGTCCAGCTGCTTCACAAAGCTAGGCTTGATTATGGGCTCTTCAGGACCAACAATGGCTGATCGAGGCTTCATAAAGATTATCGGTTCGTCCGGCACGACCGCCCCGCTTTCCTCAGCGTGATCCCTGTAGTTCAGTCCTAGGCAGATGATCTTGGAAGGAGCAATCACAGGCGCCTTTAAGATAACATCGGCTTTCTTGAGAACGGCTGTCTCTTTCTGCCTAGCTGACAATCCATCCATCAGATCGTTGAGGAAGGGTTCAGCACTCAAACCCAGAGAAATCAACCAGCCGATGCCATGGAGAGCCAATCTTCTCTTGAGGCTCGGAATCCCGCTCAGATCAAGAATCCCGTTGCGTTCCTTCAAGATGCCGTAGGACTCATTTCCCCTGTGAATGTAACGAACGATCTTCAAAGCTGGTTCACCGCCAGAAACATTTTCTCTAGGAATTCGAATATAAATACCCCCGGTCATAGAGATTTAGAGATCTGAAAAGAAGGGCGTCAAACAGTCTGAACCTGCGCCGGTGACGGTAAGATCATGGAGACGACCGAAAAGGCTCAAAGGATGCTGGAGGAACATCCCCTCTGCGACCATTGCCTAGGTAGACAGTTTGCTTTTCTAGGCCTCGGCATTGACAACAAGGAACGCGGAAGAACCATAAAGACCATTTTGACAATGAAAGGGCATGAGCTAGCCCTCGCCAAAGACGGAAAGGGAATATACCTATTGAAGATGCTCGCCGAGAAAGGCTCTTTCACCATGGCGCGGGAAATAATTCGCAAACTGAAGCGGAGAGCCAAAGAGGAAGAGAAGTGCTTTCTCTGCCAAGATCGGTTCGCTTCGCTACCTTCACTCGTAGAGAAAGCTTCTCCGATGCTTCAAGAGTATGAGTATGAGACGTTCCTTGTCGGCGTCAAAATTCCTGCCGAGGTCGAGGAACGCGAAGACGAGTTTAGAGCCGAGTTTGGAGTTCAGCACGGCGAAAGCATGAGGAACGAGTTCAGCCGAATCGTTGGGAAGATCATCTCTGAGACTGCTCGTAAGTCTGTGGATTTCATGAAGCCCGACATAGTCGTTCTCATCGACCCATTCGCAGAGGAGACTCGACTCCAGGTAAACTCGCTTTTCATAATGGGCAGGTACCGGAAACTTGTTCGAGGCATACCTCAATCCAAGTGGCCTTGCCCGGAGTGCAGGGGAAGGGGTTGCCCAGCGTGCGATGGGACAGGAAAAGCGTATCCAGAGTCCGTTGAAGAATTGATCGGAGATCCGGTTCTGGAGATGACTGGGGGGAAGGAGGTGTCCTTCCATGGGGCTGGACGGGAGGATGTTGACGCCCGCATGCTTGGTCGGGGAAGACCTTTCATTGTACAGGTTAAGAAGCCTCATAAACGGAAGATAGAACTCTCCGAGCTTGAGCAGACCATCAACAGAAATGCAGAAGGAAAGATCGAGATCAGAGGGCTAAGATTTGCTGATAGGGCGATGGTTAGGGAACTAAAGCGTATAGAGTCTTCTCAGAAGACTTACAGGATTGCTGTAGTATTTGACAGAGAGGTGTCAGACGAAGAAGTTCAGGAACTGGAACGTTCTCTAACAGGTGCCACAGTCCTTCAGCAGACTCCAACGCGCGTAATGCGCCGTAGAGCTGATCGTACGCGGGAAAAACACATATATGAGACCAAAGTAAAGAGGTTGTCGCCGAACAAGGCGGAAATGAGGATTCGATGCCAGGGAGGACTGTACGTAAAGGAGCTAGTAACCGGAGATAATGGGCGGACTGACCCAAGCGTGTCGAAGATCGTCAACGCGAAGGCTGAGCCGGTGGAACTAGACGTGTTGGACATCTCAATCAAAGGCGGTAGACCTTAAGTGCCAAAATCCAGAGGGTATCGGAGGAAAACCCGTTCGCTCTTAACCCGGAAGCCTCGGGAACGTGGAAAGCTCGGGCTTGGCAGACTACTTCATGGCTACGAACCGGGCGACAAAGTTGTCATCGAGATAGACCCAGGCGTTCACAGAGGTATGCCACACAGAAGATATCATGGGAAGATCGGGGTCATAGTCTCTAAGAGAGGAAGATCCTATGAAGTCAACGTTACCCAAGGGGATGCAGCCAAACAGATCATCGTCCGACCTGAACACTTGAGACTCTACAAAGAGGAATAGGCTGTGGCTAGGAAAAGAGTGTTGAAGGTTCAGCCGGTAACGGTTCCACAGGTTAAGGCGGTTCTCCAATCTCTGGGCGAGGAGAACCTTGATCAGTTCCAACGTAGGTCTCTAGACTACGCGGCGAAATTCTCGAAAACCGACCCGGAATCGGCTGGGAAACTCTTGACCGAGCTGAAGGCAGAGGCGATGTTGGAGGAAGAAGAAGCGGTTCAGATAGTCAATTCCATGCCTAAGAGTATTGAAGAACTTAGGGTCTTTCTGGCTGGGGGCCGCAGGATCATAGAGACATCCAAACTGGAATCTATTCTGGGCCTTTTGAACAAATACGGAAAGAAAGAGGAGACCTGAAGGCGGAAGAAAAGGTTATTAGCACTTCAGCCGTAAATCTTATAGTTGTTTGGTACAAGCGGGGAATGAAGATGAAATGTGTTCTCAGCTGTGTTTCCTTTCAGAGGTTATTTACTGGAGAGTCTCCCTTTTTACTTAATGCGGCAGGTTTGCCTAGGCGCCATATAAGCAAGACGAGGATGATGTGACTCAGTTCTCCTTCTTCTAAGTTTTCGTCGGACGACACTAGAAACGAAAGGGGAAAAGGGAAGATTTGACTGAACGGAAAGACAGAGAATCTCGGCAGCTCTACGAGGAAAATGCCTACATTCTGGACTATCTGCCTTTCGGCAAGCCTGGAACGAGGTCGAAGTTCCGAGCCGAAGCGGTGGTCCAACTGGTCGGAGAAAGCTACTTCACTTTGCTCGAGGCGAATGTGAAAACAGGAGTTGTGCTGAAACCTCTAGACAGAGTCCATGTGGGGAAAGATTCGCGCGACGAGATCACCTACATACTAGGAAGAATTAGCTACGACGAGTTGACGGCGAACGCGAGGATCGAGCTTGAGAGCGCAATCGAAAACATCGTGTTGAACAGGGAGAAAATGTTTGTGGACTTCTTTAATTCTGCTCAGCCGATAACCCCGAGAATGCACGCCTTGGAGCTGATCCCCGGAATCGGGAAGAAATACATGTGGAGCATTATTGATGCGCGGGAGAGGAGACCTTTCGAGAGCTTCGAAGACCTGCAAAGCCGAGTCAACATACCAAGTCCGGCGAAGCTGATCACGAAGAGAGTCATTGAAGAGCTTTCCAGTGAAAGCAAGTATCGACTATTCACCCGAGCCTCATAGAGGAACAACATAGTCCTTCACGCTCCCTTCATCCCACGGTCACATGGTATAAACAGAAAATAGCGCCTCAAGGCTTATGGGAGTCGTCCTTCAGCCGGGACAAACATGAACCTTTCAGGGGAAACGAAGCGGATTCTTCGAGCCTACGGGATTGTTCCAAAGAAACGCTTAGGGCAGAATTTTCTCGTAGACGAGGAGACTCTGGGCAAGATGGTTTCCTACGCCCTTCTCGGCGGGGAAGACGTAATACTAGAGGTGGGTGCCGGCCTAGGTTTCCTTACAGAACGGCTCGCGCAAAAGGCCAGCCAGGTGATAGCTGTAGAGATCGACCCTAAGCTAGTGGGAATCCTGAAGAACCGGCTGAGCAGCTACCGAAACGTAACCATTCTGCAGGGCGACATCATGTCCCTGGCAGTCCCGCCTTTCAACAAGGTTGTCTCGACTCCGCCGTACTCGTTGTCTTCTCCTCTCCAGTTCTGGCTTCTCGAGAAGAGCTTTGAGCAGGCAATCCTTGCCTTCCAAGAGGAGTTTGCCGAACGTTTGGCGGCACCCGTCGGCTCAGAGAATTATGGAAGACTGACTGTCACTACCTACTTTCGGGCCGGTGTGGAACTCTTGGGTCCTATTCCTCGAGAATTATTCCAGCCGCCGCCAAGGGTGGATTCCACGATAGTACGTTTGAAGCCGCGGCAGCCTCCTTTCTTTGTAGAAGATGAGAGAATGTTCTTTGACTTCGTCAGAGCGATCTTCACTCAAAAAAACAGGAAGCTAAGAAACGCGGTTATGCCCTTCCTTCGAGAGCTCAATATCGCAAAGAGAGACGCTGATCAAATAGCGGTTTCCCTGCCCTTTAATTGCAGAAGACCGCGGGAACTAGCTCCGGAAGAGATCGGTTTCGTGGTCAACGAGATTGCCAAGGCACTGGGGAGCCGTGGTCTTATCTGAATGCCTTTTCTGTGGGCATCCACAAAGCTTGGAAGACGGGATGCCGTCAGAGATGTCGAGTTATCCTCTCCTCTAGGGATCTCCTAGGCATGGCGCCTACGATCCGGTCCACGAGCTTGCCGTTTTTGAAGACCAGAATCGTCGGGATGCTCATTATCTGGAGTTCGAACGGAACCGTTCGATTCTCGTCAACGTTCAGTTTCCCGAAGAGGACCTTGCCTACGTAATCCTTTGCAAGCTCTTCTATGATAGGTCCTATCATGCGGCACGGGGCACACCACGCGGCCCAACAGTCGACCACGACTAAGCCGTCTTTCTTGATTGTTTCGTTGAAGTTCAAGTCGGTCACTTCAACGGGAGTGGCTGCGACTGGAGGACCCGATTGTCTTCTAACATTCTTCATCGCATCCTCCAGCTTTCTACGCCTCATCTTTTCAAGCTCTTCGTCTTCCTGCATAAACAGCCTCCTGAAGGCTTCGTGAACCTATACTGAACCGTTAGTGGCACTTAGTTTCTGCAGATGATATAAACATTCCCATAGTTAGTAGCCTACAAATGACGAGTCAACTACTGACCTCTGTCGCAAGGTTTATATGTTTTTGCTCTTCCATTAGAGACAACCCAGGGGTGCGGACCAAGAGGCTCTTTCATGGCGCGCAGGTTCAAGATTCTGCTCAAGGAAGAGTTGGCGCCCGGAGTAAAACTTTTCGTGGTCTCAGCGCCTCTCATCGCGAGGAAGGCTCATCCGGGTCAATTCGTCATTCTCAGGGTTGATGAGCAAGGAGAAAGGCTTCCCTTAACGCTTGTCGACTGGAATGCAAGTGAAGGGACGGTCAGCCTAATCTTTCAGGAAGTGGGCTTTTCAACGAGGAAACTCGGGACGCTCGAAGTAGCCGATTACATAGAAGACATTGTCGGCCCCCTCGGCAATCCCACGGAGATACAAAAATACGGCGAGGTGGCAGTGATCGGCGGCGGCGTTGGAACCGCGCTGATATACGCTTGGGTTCGAGCCTTAAAGGAGGCTGGAAACCGCGTCATTACGATTCTTGGCGCCAGAACCACAGATCTTCTCCTTCTGGAAGAGGGATTGCGCAGCCTAAGCGACGAAGTCCACATCTCGACTGATGACGGGTCGAAGGGGGTTAAAGGGTTCACCTCGGATGTCCTGCACAGCCTCCTCGAACAGGGCAGAAGATTCGATCTTGTGATGGCCGCCGGTCCAGTTCCCATGATGAAGGCGGTAGCCGAAGTAACCCGCCCGTACGGGATCAAGACTGTTGTCAGCCTTAATCCTATAATGGTGGACGGGACAGGCATGTGCGGGGGCTGCAGGGTCACTATCGGTGGAGCGACGAAGTTTGCCTGTGTAGACGGCCCCGAATTCGACGCTCATCAGGTTGATTTCCGCGAGCTGATGAACCGCCTTCGAACCTACCAAGAAGAAGAAACGAGAATCTCCGAGAATTTCCAGCAGTAGAATAAGTGAAAAGGTCACAGCTTGCCGGTCTCTCCTATACCGATGCAAAACAGCAGCATCTTCTTGAAGCGACCCCCCGAATCGTCCGTGAACTCCTTTCCTCTCAGACCCGGTGCTAGAAGACTGTTGATATGAGTCGTCTTGTTCACAAAAAATTAATAGTCAAACAAGGTCTAGTTATCGGCGAGGATTGGTTTGGACCTAGGACTCAACGGACGCGTGGCCATAGTAACTGGTTCTAGCCAAGGAATAGGGAAAGCCATCGCCCAAGGTTTGGCTAGAGAAGGCGCCAGGGTAACCATCTGTGCCAGGGACGAAGAAAGGCTAGCAGCCGCTGCAAAGGAGATCGCCTCTCAGGCAGGAACCGATGTGCTACCTATAGGAGCAGACCTCAGGAAAGCCGAGGACATCAAATCTCTAGTAGACAGAACCATCGAGAAGTTTGGCAGAATCGACATACTAGTCAACAACACTGGAGGCCCTCCTGCTTCGTTCTTCCTAGAAACCTCCGACGAAGCCTGGCGCGAAGCTGTTAGCTCCCTTTTGATGAGCGTCATAGTCTGTTGCAGAGAAGCTTTACCATATATGAAGGAGCACAAATGGGGGAGGATAATCAATATGGCATCCTTCGCTGCGAAGCAACCTGTGGAAAGACTGGTCCTCTCCAACGCTGTCAGGGCGGGAGTTCTGGGGCTCACTAAGACCTTGTCCAACGAGTTGGCGGAGCATGGGATTCTCGTCAACGCTGTATGTCCTGGGTGGACGTTGACTGGAAGGCTTGAGCAGCTGGCAAGGTCGACGGCAGAAACGAGCAGAAAAGCTTATCAAGCAGTGATTGGAGAATGGGCGGACAGCGTGCCCCTGAAACGTCTCGCTCAACCGGAAGAGATTGCGAACCTGGTGGTATTCCTAGCATCCGAGAAAGCGAGCTACATAACCGGAGCAGTGATCCAGGTTGACGGAGGCTTCATAAAGTCTCTGCTCTAGACTGGGAGTCTGTCCATATGATTGCGAAAGACCCTGCATGCGGCGTACCCGTAGACCCTGAGGAAACCGAGTTCAAGGCCGAGGTCAGGGGCAGATTATACTATTTCTGCAGCGAACACTGCATGCAGAGCTTTCTCGAACGCGCAAACATAGCATACTTTTCTATGGAAGTGGGCATTAGAAGCGAAATTCCGACCTATAGCGGCGGCTTAGGGGTCCTAGCTGGGGACACCATTCGGTCGAGTGCCGATCTGAAAATCCCGTTGGTCGCCGTCACCCTTGTGAGCAGAAAGGGGTATCTGAGACAGAGGATAACCGAGGCCGGGGAACAGGTAGAGTATCCCGACGAATGGGACCCCTCAAAGTTCATGGACCTAATGCCAACAGAAGTAAAAGTCCACATAGGAGGTAGAGGGGTGAAGGTCCAGGCTTGGCACTATGAACACCAGAGTCTCACCGGCGGAGTGGTCTCCATAATCTTTCTTGATACTGACGTTGAGGGAAACCTGCCTGAAGACAGAGAGATCACCGACTTCCTCTACGGGGGGGACGAACGGTACAGGTTGAAGCAAGAGATCGTACTTGGCATCGGCGGCGTAAGGATGCTTGAAACGTTGAAGTTCAACCTTCGAAGGTACCACATGAACGAAGGCCATTCCAGTCTTCTCACTCTTGAACTGCTAAACAAAAACGGTATGAACCCTGAAAAGGTGAGGAACCTCTGCATCTTCACCACTCACACGCCGGTCGAGGCAGCATTCGACAAGTTCCCTTATGATCTGGTTGAAGAACTGCTTGGGGACGAGTTTCCCATAGGAGTCCTGAAGGAACAGGGCGGAAAGGACGAACTAAACATGACCCTGTTGGCTTTGAACCTCAGCAAATACGTTAACGGGGTAACTAAGGCTCACATGGAGTTTTCGAGGAAGCTTTTCCCGCGGCACCATATCTGGGCTATAACCAACGGTGTCCACTCCTACACCTGGACCTGCCAGTATTTCAGAGAGCTTTTCGACGAGTACATTCCTGGCTGGGCGAACGAGCCGGAGCTCCTCGTAAGAGCAGAGGAGATACCCGATGACAAGATTTGGGGTGCTCACCTAAAGGCCAAGAAGGATTTGATCGACTTCGTCAACGAGAAGACAGGAGTGAAGATGGACCTATCCACGCTGACGATAGGTCTCGCAAGGAGAGCGACAGCCTACAAAAGGGTTGCCTTGATTCTCACAGACACCCAAAGGCTGATAGACATAAACAAGAAGGGAAGACTGCAGCTGATACTGGCAGGCAAAGCACATCCACGGGACGAGTCTGGCAAGGCGCTAATAAGGGAGATCTACAAGAAGAAGGCTCTGCTAACGGATGAGATCAAGATAGCCTACTTGGAAAACTACGACATTGATATGGCAGCCAAGATGACCTCGGGGGTTGACGTTTGGCTCAACACACCCTTGCCACCATTGGAAGCTTCTGGAACAAGCGGAATGAAGGCGGCGCACAATGGCGTAGTGAACTTCAGCGTCTTGGACGGCTGGTGGATCGAGGGCTGCATTGACGGCGTAACTGGCTGGTCGATAGGTCCCTCGCCGGATCAACTAATAGATGAAAGGGAAAAAAGGATCCAAGAACTGCAAGACTTGTACAACAAACTGGAATATTTGGTCGTTCCCACATTCTATAGGATGCGAGACGCTTGGATAGCCATGATGGAAAATTCCATCGGAAAAGTCGCCTACTACTTCAACAGCCACCGAATGATGCGGAGGTACGTAACAGAGGCATACCTCCTGTGAATATTGACTGGTTCGGAAGGACCATTCCCAAGGATCCAGCGCGTTTCTGCAGTCGCTCATTCCCAATTGGGAGTAATGGTTGCCGCCAGAAAGAATTCGCTCCCATGACATTGAGGTGGTATCTATTTTAGCGAGACGTTGTCTGGTCCTACTGGGGAACCACCGAGTAGATTCCTATGACCAGATATTTTCCATCGATAACACTCCACTTTATGATGAATTCAAGGCTTGTGCCAAACTCGGGGTTGATGCTTTCGAGCATAAACGTGAAGGCAAACATGCCCCATTCACTGTCTGCAATCCCGCCCATGTCGCATCTCCGCGGCAGATAGTGGACGCCTTTTCTAACGCTTCCCATCCAAGACCACCACTCGGGTCCGAATTTCTTGATGTATTCCTTTCCTAGGACTATGCTCTTGAATCCTTTAGAGCGCAAGGTGAAGGTGCCAGCGGCCGGGTCGAACTTTTCCAGCTCTTCTGGAAAGGCCATTGCCACGCAATTGACGATACTGGCCTCGTTTCCTTCAAAAGGTTCTCTAGTGATGATGACGACGCAAAAGAGTTTCTTTGTCATCTTGGTCCTCTGCGCTGTGTTAGCTTTGATCTCCTCCAAAGCCGCTTGTGCGGCTTCGCGAACGAAGCTTTCTTCGTCCTTCAGCGCTTGAATCAAAGGTTGAATCCCAGGTTCTCCTAGTATGATCAGCTCGCCCCACGCCGCCTTTGCGATCATGTAGTGAGCTTTCTCCACCTCAACGCTGGGCTGCCAGCCGAGTTCATCAAGAGCCTCTGCGGCTTCGCATCGAACTTTGCAGTTCCTATCCTCTAAGGCCTGAGTAAGAGGCTCTTTCGCCCTCGTATCACCCATTCTGCCTAGGGCCATTGCTGTGTGCCTGCGAACCTCATTATCTTCATCCCTCAGGGCCTGAGTGAGAAGTCCCAACGCCTTCGCATGCCTTGTGTTCCCCAGAGCCTCGGCTGCCATATACCGAAAGTCAAAGCCTCCATCTCTGAGTTTGTCTTTATCCACGAGAGCATGAGCAAGCGGGCCAATAGCGGGTTCCCCTAGTCTCCCAAGAGCCTCCGCTGCTCTCTTCTGAACATCAACGTTGTTGTATCCTAGGGCTTTGACTAGCCCATCAACATCCTTCCTTTTTTCCATTTTTTCTACATTTGGCTTGAACAAGCCTGGCACCCTCAAGCCGAACTCCCTGCAAGCAATAAGGAAGGTTCATTAATAACGTTTGCTAGACGCATGGCTTGTCCCGAGTTCGGCGGCGCTTATTTGGAAGTTTAGTACAAGGCTAGGAACTGAAAGTGAAAGCTGAGGGGCATATCTTGTTCAGAATACACCGGCCGCAATTCGGCTTCTTCGCAGTGCAGATTCTTCTTCCATGAAATATCAGGAGATCGGTGAACCTTGCCCATTTCTCTCTGGGAACAACCTCCATGAGGTCCTTCTCTATCTTGGCTGGATTCTTGTTCTTTGTGAGTCCCAGTCTATATGTCACTCTTCTAACGTGGGTGTCAACAGCTATGCCTTCAATGATCCCATAGGCGTTCGAAAGGACGATGTTAGCTGTCTTTCGAGCTACTCCGGGAAGTCTCGTGAGCTCCTCCATCGTCTTAGGGACTTCTGAGCCAAATTCGTCAACGAGCATCTGGCACGCCTTCTTCAGGTTCTTGGCCTTATTCCGGTAGAAGCCCGTGGGCTTTATTGCTTTCTCGAGCGTCTCCAAGTCAGCCATGGCATAATCCTCCGGAGTACGGTACTTCTGGAAAAGGCTCAAAGTCACTTGGTTAACCTTTTCATCCGTGCACTGCGCCGAGAGCATTGTTGCCACGAACAGTTCCAAGGCGTTGCCGTATCTCAGAGCTATCTTCGCGTCGGGATGAACCTTCTCCAAAAGGTTGATTATCCTAAGCACCCTATCCTTCAGGTCTAGCTCTCCCGTAGACAACTGGGGCTCACCCACGCTGGAAGAATTGCCTATGCCTTCTTATATTAACTGTTTTCTTTGCCTCTGGCGCGCTGACCGGAGGCTATGTGACACGCGATGATGGGCTATGGCAATCAGTATTCTCGCTTTCGACTGTTCTCTGCCTCAAGTTCAGCTAGAAGGTCCTTGACCCTTCTCCTTATGGTGTCGCGGACTTCTCGGAACTTCTCTATCCCTTTTCCAAAAGGGTCCTCAATCTGCCAGTCCACAACCTCCCGAGGGACAATTGGACAGGCGTCCCTTCCACAGCCCATGAGGACAACCTTGTCTGCTTCGAGAACCATCTCCCCAGTGATCATCTTGGGCTTCTGTTCGGAAATGTCTATCCCAACTTCCTTCATCACTTTGACGGCGGAAGGATTGACTCTTTGGGCGGGCTTATTCCCCGCGCTTTTTGCAGCAGCCTTTCCCTGGGCTAGGGCGTTGAAGAAACCCTCAGCCATCTGGCTCCTACAGGCATTCTCAACACATACCAAAAGAACCCTCTTCACTCCTCTGTTCGCCTCCATCATAGTTGATGCTGGAGGGGCATTAGAACCTTCTGAGCCTTCCAGATTGTGCACAGCAGGACAGGTCCGTTCCTACTTCGGAGATAGATATATCTCACCTTATAAACCATTTCAGCGTGAAGATGCTTTTGTGGAGGCGGGAAGGCTTGGGCGAGCTTGTCTTCGTGGGTTTAGGGCTTTTCGACGAACTAGACATCTCCCTCCGCGGACTTGAAGAGATCAGAAAGGCCGACAGCGTATACGCCGAGTTCTATACAAGCCTGTTGGCTGGCTTGTCCTTTGAGAATCTGGAGAGAGACGCGGCAAAGAGCATCACGGTTGTCTGCAGGAAGACTTTAGAGGAGGAGAACGGGGAACCGATCCTGCGGCAAGCAGAGAATGCTAAGGTTGCTTTCCTAGTTCCAGGTGACCCGCTTATTGCGACCACACATATAGACTTGAGAATCCGAGCTGAGAAACGGGGAATAAAGACACGGGTCGTGCACGCCGGTTCGATAATTTCAGCCGCAATAGGGCTTTCAGGCCTGCAGAACTATAGGTTCGGCAGAAGTGTGACGGTTCCCTTTCAAGAAGGCGGTGTCCTCTCTGAGGCTCCTTACAGTGTGATAGCGGAGAATAAGGCAAGGAACCTTCATACGCTGTGCTTCCTAGATATCAGAGCCGAAGAGAAGAGGTACATGACCGTCAAAGAAGCCCTGGAAATCCTTCTGGCGCTAGAAGAAAGAAGGAGGCTACATGTGACCTCTCCTAACAGCCTAGCAGTGGGTCTAGCGAGAGCCGGATCAGAAGATACTGTGGTCAAGGCTGAAAAAGTGAAGAACCTGACAGGTTTCGATTTCGGCGGACCTCCCCATGCGCTTGCATTTCCGGCGAATAGGCTTCACTTTATGGAAGCAGAGGCGCTGGTCATGCTTGCCGGCGCGCCTGAATGGGTGAGAAGGATGGTGAAATGACACAGAGAGACGCGAAGATAGGAGAGCTTGCGTCAAGTTATGTCCAGAAGACGGAGCGTGCCTTTGAGGGATTGAAGCTTGTTCAAGGGGTTGTACCCTCAGACGCCGAAAGCGTCCGGCAAGTGATCGGTGAGGCCAAAAGATATCTTGAGGACGCGAAATATTATCTCGGAAGAAGGAAGTATGAGACAAGTCTTGCTTCGGTTGCCTATTGCGAGGGGCTCTTGGATGCGTTGCGGATGCTTAGGTTTGTCGAGTTCGATTGGTAGGTGAAGGTGAGAATGCCGGCTGTGAAAGAGAGCAAAGTTGTCTTGGCTTCCGGAGCCTTCGACCTGCTACACTACGGTCATGTGCATTATCTTACAAATGCCAAGAAGGCGGGCGGCGAGAATGCCAAGCTTGTGGTGGTAGTTGCTCGGGACGCGACCGTTGAGCGACTGAAGGGAGCGAAGCCGGTGTTCCTCGAAGACCAGCGGAGGGCTCTGGTGGAGGCTCTGAAGGTTGTTGACGAGGCGATTCTGGGCTACGAAGATATGGACATGCTCAGAGTGATAGAGAAAGTGAAACCGGACATAGTCGCCCTAGGCTACGACGAAGGCAAAATAGAAGAAAAACTCCTTGAGCTTCTGGCCCAAAGGAACCTTGATGTCAAGGTTGTCAGAGTCAGCAGATTCGAAGAGAAAGATCTGGCGAGCTCTTCAAGAATCAAGAGGAAGATAATCGAGGAATATCAACGAAATCGTTCATGACGCCTAGAAGCGGCAGGCAATCCGGCTCCGATCCCAAGGATGAACCTTCCTCCAGTCAGGGTTTGAAGGGTTGCACCCATCTTTGCCACTGGAGCTGAGTTCCTGTACGAATTGCAGAGGACGACGTCCCTGAACTTCAGCCTCTTGAAGACTCCGGCGGGGTAGATGATCTTTGTGAAGCTCTACAGATTCGGTGCCGTTCTTGGGACGAAGTCTGCCCAAGGAACGAAATGGTCGTCAACCCAAGCCGAGTCGAAATCCTGCTCCAGACCTCCAATGGACCTCAGAATCTGGGCGGAAAATTCCTTGCCTCCGCTGCCGTCTATGGGGAAGCTTGGAATCCTAAAACCGAGCTTGGCTTTGGCCAATCTTTCCTTCTCCGCTAGACTGTACGCGTTTACAGTATCCGAGACTGGGTGCTTTTGGGTTGCTCTCCAGTTTCTACGGGACGCCCAAAAGAGACATAACCCTGAAGGCTGCTCCTCCAACCAGAAGCGCGAACAAAACTTCGAAGACTGCTATGAGCGCAGCCTTTCTCCAACCTGTTTCTCTGACGAGTGCCGCAATCGTGGCGACACAGGGGATGTACAGCATTACAACAAGAGCAAAGACGATCATCTGGCTCGTCGTCAAAGTAGCCAAGTTCGGCCCAAGGAGCGTGGCAAGCATTATCAGTGTGAGTTCCTTCCTGAGGATGCCGAACAAAAGCGGGATACCCATCTCAGACCTTAACCCCAGCCAGCCTACTGTGATAGGATACATGAAAGTGACGATTGGCTCCCAGTATCCTAGTATCTCCACAAGCCTGATCACGAGGCTGCTGATAACTATGAGCGGGAGAGCCATCTTGATGAATTCGCTCAACCTGAACCACGTTTGGCTGACCACGGTCCTCAAGTGTGGGATCCTGTACTCATGCATTTCCATTATGAGGCCTGTTGGCTCCCCCGGCAAGGCCTTAAATGCGATCCTCCCGAGCATGAAGACAATCGCCAAGTCCGTTATGTAAAGTGCCAATGCCCATTGTACACCTAGGAACCTGCCAACAAGTCCAAGTACAACCACTGTGACTGCGGCGCAAGGCACTAACGTAACGACGAAGATTGCCAGGAGACGTTCCCGTTCAGTCTCCATTATTCTGCATCCCAGGCATGCAGGCACGTTGCAGCCGAAGGATAACATGACTGGAATGAAAGCCTTTCCATGCAGACCTATCTTGTGCATCGCCGCGTCCATAAGAAATGCGATTCTGCTGAGATAGCCGGAGTCTTCTAGAAAATATAGCGCCAGATAGAAGGGCGCTATATAAGGTAGGGCTACCGTTATGCCTGCTATGGCACCTTCAATGATTCCTCCCCAGATAAGTTCCTTGACGATTCCAACTCCCAGAATCATCTGGACAGTAGGCTCCAAACCATATAGAAAGCCGCTCAAATATTCCGAGACGAGGCCTCCAAACATGAATATTGAACCGAACATCAGGAGCAGTACTCCCGCCATGGACAAGTAGCCTAGGACCCGATGGGTTGTCAACTCATGAATACGCTCTGTTATCGTCATTTCAACTCTAGGCTTGATTTTCTGGACTTGAGCCACAATGCATCTTGCGGTTTCGTATCTTTCAGATGTTACAACAGTTGAGCATGAGTGTCCGTGAACCTTCTCAATCTCTCTCGCCAAGTCCTTGGATTTTTCAAGAATTTCAGGGTTCTTCTTACGGACTTCCTTTTCGATCTCTTCATCTCTCTCCAATAGTTTTATGGCGGTCCATCTGGCCGGGTATCTGGGTCCAGTCTCCACGATGAGTTCCGTGAGCTTCCCGATCTCGTCTTCGATCTCTTTGCCATACTCTATTCGAGATGGGTTTGCCCCGCCCTGCTCGACAACCTCTATGGCCCTCTCAAGGAGACCGTAGACTCCTATCCCCTTGATAGCTACGGTTGGCACAACTGGTATGCCAAGGATTTTTTCAAGATTCTCGTGGTCTATCTCTACTCCTTTCTTTGCTGCAATGTCCACTTGGTTCAAAGCCAAGATCATCGGTGCCTCTAGCTCCATCAACTGCAGGGTGAAGAAAAGGTTACGCTCCAGAACCGAGGCGTCTACTACGTTTATCACTACATCTGGCTTCTCAAAGGCTATGTACTCTCTCGAGATAAGCTCTTCCAGGGAGAATGTTGAAAGCGAGTAGATTCCAGGAAGATCTACTATGTCGATCAAGTAGCCTTTGAAGTAAAGGGTTCCCTCGGCCTTCTCAACAGTTTTCCCCGGCCAATTTCCGATATGCTGATGCAAACCTGTGAGGAAATTGAAGATGACGGATTTTCCGACGTTGGCATTTCCAGCAAGTGCTATCGTTAGCTTCCTGACCTTCATTTGGTCTTCTCTACCAGGATCCTCTCGGCCATTCCTCTTCCGAGAGCGAGTCTGGATCCTCTGACCAGTATTTCCACAGGGCCTCTGAAAGGAGCCGACTTGACGACTGTCACCTCTGTGCCTGGCGTTAGACCCATATCCATGAGCCTCTTTGCGAAGCCTCGACCTCTGCCCCACCTTCCCCTCTGCGGGTTCAAGCCAATGGAGACTATCATCGCGGTCTCTCCTGCTTTCAGAGCCGTTAGTGGAGCCCCTACTCTTCTGTCTTGGCGGTCCATTCTTCCACCTCTTGGCCAACATATGAATCCTCTCCTAACCTTCTGACTCTGATAACAGAGGCTATCTTCGAGCCTAGCACGTGCTCTGTCCCGTCAATTTTGACGGTTACGGTGCCTTCACGGTAGTCCCTCCGAACCACCTCCACAGAGACTCCTAGTCTGAGTCCTAGTATCTCAAGCCGCTGCAAAGTTTTGTTCCCCTCATCAGTTATCCGCGTCGCAATCCCTGCCTCTCCATCTTTGAGTTCCAAAAGCATCTGAGTTCTCTCCTCGGCGATTCCGCCATGAGTTGGAGGGATTGGGTTGCCATGGGGACAGGTTTGAGGTCCTTCTAGCATATTTTCGATGTTCTGGGCAACTTCTTCGGTGATTCCATGTTCAAGCCGACAAGCTGCCTCATGAACTTGATCCCAATCCATGCGAAGGACATCTGTCAATAGCCGTTCGGAGAGGCGGTGCCTCCTCAGAACGGCGAGGGCGATGGTTCTGCCTTCTTCGCTAAGCTTGACGCCCCTGTATGTCTCATGGGTGACCAGCCCCCTCTTCTCTAGGCGTTCCACAGTATTTGTGACGGTTCCCGGTGCAACCCTGAGCATTCTGACGAGGTTGCTGGTCTTTGCCACGCCATCGCGCTCTTGAAGCCTGTAGATGGATTCAAGGAACTCCTCCGTCTGGCTTGTGATATTATCCGTCAAGGCTTATCCCATTGTTACTGCTATGAGGATTACGACGCATCGTACATTTAAGCCTTTTGGGGAACACGTTGGCCACCTTCACTCGTCTGGAGCTATGGAACAGCAAAAGTCAAAAATCGCTTCGAAGTATCTGGTCTTGGAGGTCGGCTTCGGTGAGGGTTGGCTTTCACGTTTCAATCGCCGGAAGAATTGATAGGGCTGTGGACAGAGCCGTCGAGATAGGCTGCAATACGTTTCAGATCTTCATGAGGAACCCCAGAGGCTGGAAGGCTAAGAAGCTGACTGAGGAAGAGATCGAAGCCTTCATCGGGAAGAAACAGACCCATGGCGCAGACCCGGTCTTCGGTCACATGCCCTACTTGGCAAACTTGGCGTCACCAAGACGAGAGGTCTATCTGAGGTCAGTCGAGACGCTTGCGGGCGAGCTGCAAAGGTGCAGCACTCTGAGGATTCCCTTCTTGGTTACTCATCTCGGTAGCCACCTTGGAGCCGGGATGGAGAGAGGCTTCATAAGAATCGCGAAGGCGGTTGATGAAGCCTTCAAAGTTGCAGGCGAAGGGGTCATGCTGCTTCTTGAGAATACGGCTGGAACCCGCAACAGTATGGGCGGCTCCTTCGAGGACATCCGACATATAATCCAAAGCCTGGCTCATTCTGAACACGTCGGCGTCTGCTTCGACACCTCACATGTCTTCGCCGCAGGCTACGACCTCAGAACCGAGGTAGCTGTGGAGGAGACGATCCGCAGGTTCGACGAGACAATCGGCTTTGAGAGGCTCAAACTCGTACACCTGAACGATTCGTTGGGAGATTTGAACTCGCGCATAGACCGCCACGAACACATCGGCCTCGGCATGATCGGCGAAGAAGGGTTCAGGAACGTGCTGCGAAGCCGCTTGGGTCAGCTGCCTCTCATCCTTGAGACACCCAAGGACCTTCGGAGAAGCGATGTTGAGAACCTGAACAAGGTAAAGGAGCTTGCTGGCGAACCGTGGCGGTATTAGCTCTCTCGGCGTTTTACATCTCTTTTCTGACCATACTGCTCGGGGCGGTTCATGTTTCGCTTCCACTTTTCAAGGAAGAGCAGGTCCACATCAATCTGCAAGCCTTGAGTCTTCTCAACAAGCTTTTTTCCTATTAACTATCAATGAAGAAGCTTTCAGAAGAAAATGTTTCAGCAGCACTTTGCGCAGATTCTTTGGTATGTTTTGTAGTTCTCTAACTGACATTCAGAGGTTACTCTCGCTTGTGGTTGTGGTATTACTGTGAAAGGTACGCCTAGATTCCGCAAATTGAAACGTAAAATGCTGCCTACTCCTTTGCCAATAACTATGATGTGCTTTGGAACAACTTCTGTGAGTAGGTTCGATACGTGATTCTTCCAAGATGTCTCCAGAATTTTCTCAAAATTCTCACGGTTCTTTTGTCCAGTGCCGTAAAGACCTATTATGCTGGTGTCCAGCAGCCATATGCCCTTGTCCTTCATTTTCTGCAAAACACTGACCTTGTTATGAAGTCTCGTTATAAACGATGGAGTTTTGGTTGACAGAATTCCATGAAATCCCAATTCATCTTCATTCTCTGCAACACAAGAACTGAATATTTTCCAGTATTGCGGTGTTCCAGTGTTCTTCATATCAGGTCTTTTTCGAGTCAGCAATTTGTCTTCGCCATAACCTAGGCAATAAACAAACCTAACAAAACGTAGTGGATAATTGGGAACTATCCTATGCAGAATGAATCCGTCGCATTCTATTTCAAAGTCCTTTTCATTGGTGTAGACATGTGACTCAGCTAACAAAGCCACCTTTATTCTTTCAGGCTTCCAGAACTGTCGATACTCTTCAACCTGCTTGACAACTTCTAAGGAGTCTATTGGAATACCATTAGAAACAGATTTCTTTATCAATTGATATGCTCTTTCGATGTTTTTCCCGACTTCTGTATCCAGATTCATTCCTCTTCAATGCCCCTTAGGTCTTCTTCTTCGTTATAGCAATCCCAGAGCTGACTCATCGTCGGGGAACCCTTTAGCCGCGACGAGCTGCCTGATAAGGCGCTTTGCTTCGTTGAAAGTGCACCTCTCCATCGCGCAAACGCTCCACAATCTTCGAGTCGGTTATCGATCTCTAGGTATAAAACTGTTGAACCACCTGAACACTCGGGCAAGGCGAGCTGCGTGTGTCCGGGCGAAATGCATACTTAAGTGGTCTTTTTCAGACCTTGTGTATTCAACTAAGCTATTGGCGGGGTAGAACCTTTAAAGCCTTGTGTGCATAATTGGTTGGCGGGTGTGAAGGTTGGTTCTGCCTGCGAAGATCTTCGAAGTGAAAGATGAAGTTGACATTGGGTTTCTGGTTCAGAAGCTCAAAAACTTCAGAGAAAAAGAGCCGTACCAAGCCGAGTCCGGAGAGGCACTAGACCTCGTGACGGAGATTCTCGACCTCAAACTGGAAAAGAACACGGTTACAGGCGTCTTCAGCCAAGACTTCGTTGGGACACGCTTCTTCAGACGCGAACCTGTTGAGACCCCGGTTACGGAGGAGGCTCCCTTCTGGATCAAACCCTACGCCGACAGAACATTCCTAATCGTGTTGGGGCCCTCGGTAGCCCGCGGCGTAAAGAAACTATTGACCAGTCATGTGGCTAATAGACTGAGCAAGGTTCTCTTCATCAGAGCTGGGGCGATTGTTGAGTCAAGGATTCCAAACGAGACTCTTAGAAGCCTTCACGAGTCTAACCCGGCTGCGACAAAGCTAATCTGGTTTGACGATGTTGACATACCCGGCGTGGAAAAGCTCTGCCTCGCAGGGTCGGACATTGCTGACACCCAGCTTTACCGCGACTATCTTGGGCATGGGAAGATCTGGTACGTCGTCTTCGAGGTTCAGAAACGTGGAATCGTCGTGGGAATAACACGAAACAGCGTCGTAACCCTTTTCAGTAAAAGCACAGTCGATGAGTTCATTGGCTACATCCAAGAAGACCTGATAGGGCTCATAGAATAACCGGGGCTGACAAGCGTGACGGACCAGTGTCCTGCGAATACCATGTCAGAAAATGAACTCGGCTGGAAAGCGCCTTTTATATGCCTGTCAAACAATAGAAAGGATAACTAGACATCGCCACGAGGCTATGGCATGGAAATGGAGTCTTTCATCACTGCCTCACTAATTCTGATAGCATGTCTCCTGTTCGCTGTGAGCGGCTACAAGATCGGTTTCTTAAGGGCTGGGAAGAGTTTCGAAACACGTTCCGGTCTGGAAAAGCCTGGCCTGAGGGATGTGACGGTACGTGGGACATACCGAACGCAGAAGAGAAGCATAAGGGTTTTTACGAAGAAACTGAAGGACTACTTCAAATCCTCAGGTTCTTCAGAATTCGCGGCGGAAAAGGACGGGGAAAACCGCATTGTGATTCGCAGACTAGTCAAAGAGGGAAAGGAGGAGGAGCGCCTCAGAGAACTGGCTGGTTTGAATGACGTGGTCCCGGCGGAAATGTTCCTTTCATTTTCCACAGAGGACAATGAGACTGTGATCGATGCGGAATGCAGACCGGGAATGTACCTCAAAATCACCAGTTATGGTCAATCAGGTTTCGAGGCTTCAAGTGTGAAACAAGCTCAAGAGGGGTGCAGCCAGTTCATGAACAGGGTTCTTGTGGAAGCTTTGGGTGCTGCACCAGTCAGAGGTCCTGAGCCAGAATTAGTGAGAGCGCTTGAGGAAACAGTCCTGATACGCAATACTCCGGCGGAGAGTCAGATCAATGAGAAGATTAGGGATTTGATACTGAACGCCAAGCAGAAAATACTTGTTGCCGACTGGATTGACAGGGAACTCTTCAGATATCTCAAGAACGCAAAAGGCAAACGGAAGAGGCTTGAGGTCAGAGTCATCACGAAGGATCCGAGAGGCGCAGGAAAGGCTGTGAAACTCAATCTTGATAGACTGTCGAAGATCGTGAGCCCAGTGAACGTCAGGGTAAACTCAAGGTTCAGCGATAGATTCATCGTCTGTGACACTACTTGCATAATCGGCTCTCCGTCCTTGGCTTCCGCAGGCAAAACCAGATATGAATCCGCAATCTGCACAAACGACCCTAACGTAGTTAGGGGACTGGAAACCCATTTCGAGGAAATCTGGAACGACGAAAAATCAAAACGTCCGAAGGTTTGACAAGGACCGTTCTGGCTTGAACAGCAAAGAGGGATCATCAGAAAAGGGTTTCGGTAAGCGTTCCCTAGCTCTTCAGTTTGTTATGAAAGCACGTTTCTTCGCCCAAATGGCATGCTGGTCCGGATGGCTTGACCAAGTATAAAACCGTGTCGCTGTCGCAGTCAACCAAGATTTCGCTGACCTTCTGAACGTTACTCGAAGTTTCGCCCTTCTTCATGACTCTGCCAAACGAGCGCCTGAAGAAATATGCAAAGCCAGTCTCCAAGGTCTTTTCAATGGCTTCACGGTTTGCATAGGCCAGGGTCAGCACTTTTAGAGTTTCGCAGTCTTGGACAACGACTGGAACCAAGCCTCTGCCCTTCTCAAAGTCTAGCTCGTCAACGTTGACCAGTTTTCTGGGCCTCAAAGCCTAACGGACACACCCCTTTCAGCCAGAAAACGCTTCACAACAGGAATCGGATACTTGTCGTAGTGGAACACAGACGCAGCTAACGCGGCATCCGCCCTCCCAACCGAGAACACCTCGAGGAAGTGTTCAGGCTTCCCGGCGCCGCCGCTGGCGATGACTGGTATGTCGACCCTCTCCGCTATGCTTCTGGTCAGATCGAGGTCGTATCCGTCTTCGGTTCCGTCCCTATCCATCGACGTGACGAGAATCTCCCCCGCGCCCAACTCAGCCACCTGTTCAGCCCATTTCAGGGCGTCGATGCCCGTTGGCTTCCCCCCAGTTCCGCCGTAAGTGTGAACCTCAAACCAGCACGGCCCCTCAGTCGTCTCGACCATAACCTTGTCCTGGCGGGACTCGTACCGTCTTTTGGCGTCGATCGCCACGACAATGCATTGGCAGCCAAAGGTCTCGGCGAGATCCCTGACCAGTTGAGGATTCTCAACAGGAGCCGTATTGATTGAGACTTTGTCCGCTCCGTTGCACAAGACTGCACGCGCATCTTCTGTGCTGCGGATTCCGCCCCCCACGGTGAAGGGGATGTCAAGCTCAGCCGCCACAGCGCGAACAACGTCCTTGAGTATCTCCCTCTTCTCGGGAGAAGCCGTGATGTCCAAGAAGACAAGCTCATCGGCACCATCTTCGCTGTAGCGTTTGCCGAGCTCAACGGGGTCGCCGGCGCCTCTGTGACTGACGAAGCGAACGCCCTTCACAACCCTGCCGTGGTCTACATCTAGACAGGGGACTATCCTCTTCGCAAGAACCATGCTCTTTTCTTCCCTTTAGCTTCCTTCTCCTCAAGCGATTCCTAAGCCGCAAACGACTATTAAATGTTTGCCGGTGAATAGGTCACGAGGAAATAGCTCAAGGGGCATCGGAAAGGTTCGCATCTCTCATCTGACATGACCGTGAGGTATCCTTCAGGACCGGAAGGTCTCAATATATTTCCTGACACGTGGTTTCAGTTGCGGAAGCCTCTCTAGCATTTCAATTATGACTATGAAAGTGCATTCCTCAAGATACTGGGGACTCGCTTTGTACGTTCTTTCTTTGCTCAAGCTAAGGTCCCATCCGTTCCTGCCTCGTCAGGATTCCCTTGATCCGCTCATAGTCTCTGAGGAATTCTCTGCCTTTCAGCGTTGTCTTGAATGTCTTCATCCCATCTTTTCCTTTCGAGGCTTCTATAAGCCCTGCATTGGCCAGATAACCTGTGTACAAACCGAGACGGGGGAAACCAATGTCAAGCTCCTGGCCGAGCTTCGTTCCGATGCAGCTCCTGAGAATGAACACAATAACCTCAATTCTGCTTCGAGGAAACATGTGAGGCCTGTTGTCGTTCTCGGACATAGATAACTCCACGCAATTTGCTGCTCCTAGTCTCGCTTTGCCGAGACTATTCGTCATCATCTATGACTTCTTCAATCTCAACAAGTCTTCTGGCAACGGTTGCGCCCTTCTCGGATAGGTAGACTTTCGTTGTCTTTGGAAAGGATTGGGTTACCGATTCTTCAACTAGTCCCAGCTGTCTAGGAACTTTGAGGGCTGAGTAGATCGTTTCTGACACAGCCTTAACGTTCTCCTTCAAGTCTGTTCTCTTTGCCGACTTGCTCTTGTGCAGGTAGGAGAGTATCTGCAACGCTGCTATCTTTTCAAGGTCTCTCAAAGACATTTTTCCATCACGGGAACCTGAGCTATGCAGAATTGCCAACCGACTAGTGCCCATATAAACCTATCTCCGATCTTCTCGATGTCGATTTTGTAGATAAGGGGTCGCTTCAGAGAGAAAGTTCATTGTCTCTCCTGCCAAGCAATCGAGGATAGAGATGGACGAGAAAGGATGAAGGCATTGGATACGGAGAGCGAGAAAAGTCCAGCAGTCGTAGATGGTAGGTAAGTGTCTCACTTCATGATGCGGCTCAGCAAGAAAGTCGGAGAGACTGGGGTCCAACCGGATCCCCGCAACAAGTTTCAGGGGTCATGGCGGCCTAACCTTAGGGCTTCTCTCAGGCTAAGCAAACCCTCGTAGAGGGCTTTGCCAATGACTACTTCGCGAACGCCAAGACGCTTCAGGGCGGCGATATCTCCGAGGCTTCCTATGCCCCCCGCTGCGATCACGTCTATGCCCTGACAGCAAAGCCGGGCTAGAGTCTCCAAATCCGGTCCCGAAAGAGTCCCGTCACGGACCACAGAAGTAACCAGAAAGAGTTTGGCGCCGAGCTTGGAAAACTCGACGACAGCATCATCAACACTAACGTCTGCAGAAGCCTTCCACCCTTGGACTACGACCATCCCGTCAAGGTTGTCCAAAGCGACTACAACGTGGTCTTCGCCAAACTGCCGCAGAAGAGCCTGCAACGAAGAAGGCTCATCGAATGCGAGCGAACCCAAAACCACCCTAGTGGCACCTTTGCCGAGCAATTCGCGGGCTTGGTTGAGGCTTCGGATTCCGCCGCCAACCTGCGCGGAAACCCCAATAGACTCTATGATCTTCTCGATGACGTCGACGTTTTCGCCTAGGCCTAGGGCTGCGTCCAAGTCGACGATGTGGATAATGCGCGCCCCCTCCTCCTCCCATCTCTTCGCAAGTCTCACGGGATTCCCTAGGTATTCGTAGGATGTGACAAACCTAGGGTCCCCTCTGAGAAGCCTGGCAACCTTGCCCCTCATTATGTCTACAGCTGGAACTACTTCCATGCGATCCCTTCGTTTCCTACCTCTTAATGAATCTCGCAAAGTTGCGCAGTACTTGCTCCCCGGGTTTACCTGACTTCTCTGGATGAAACTGGGTGCCGTGCACGTTTCCTTTTGCTATGATCGACGCGAAACTCAACCCATACTCAGTCTCAGCCGCGACCACGTCCCTCTCAACGGGGCTTGGGTAGTAGCTATGGACAAAATAGAAGAAGTCCTTTTCATCAATGCCATCTATGAGCTCACCGGCTTTGATGAACCTAAGCGTGTTCCAGCCCATGTGCGGAGTCTTAACCCGCCTAGGAAGTTTCAGAACACGTCCTCTAATGAGGCCTAGGCCTTCGCCGGGGCTTTCTTCGCTCTCTTCGAAGAGCAGCTGCATCCCCAGACAAACGCCCAGAAGCGCCACGCCGCCTTCGACCAATCTGACGATGTCTTGCCTAAGAATACGAAGATTCCGTGACCCTGCTCTAAAGTTGCCAACACCCGGAAGAACAAGCGCGTCCGCATCCTTAAGGTTCTGTGAAGCTGAGAAGATATTTGCATCTAGACCCACCTTTCCTAGGGCGCAACTCAGGCTGAAGAGGTTGCCTACGCCGCAGTCAATTATGGCCGCTTTGGGAATCTCAGATGACCCCCTTTGAACTCGGCAACCCGCTCCTCTCCGGGTCAATGGACACTGCCTGCCTCAGAGACAGAGCTAGAGATTTGAAAGCGGCCTCAACCTTGTGATGGTCGTTCGATCCATATTGAACCCAGATGTGTACGTTTGCCCGCAAAGCCATGGCAAGAACCTCCAAGAAGTGGTAGATGTTCTCGCAGGGCAGATCCTCAACCTTCTTGCCGCGGAGTTTCAGGTCTACCTTCGCATAGGGCCTCTTCGCAAGGTCTAGGGCGGCAAACGCCAGAGAGCAGTCCATAGGTACGATGGCATATCCGAACCTTCTTATCCCCTTCGAGTCACCTAAAGCCTTCAGAAGAGCCTCTCCGAGGCAGATCGCCACGTCCTCAACTGTATGATGCTTCAAGTCTCCCTTAGCCCTAGCCGTCACGTCGATGAGGCTGTGGGTTGCTAGGGAACAGAGCATGTGGTCCAGAAACTCCACTCCGGTACCGACTTCGACGGCGCCCGAACCGTCGAGGTTTACCTTGACGTAGACATCAGTCTCCTCGGTCTTTCTGGAAACTTCGGCTATCCTCATTTCCTTCCTCTCCTAAACGCCTCTAATACAAGAGGTAACTCGTTAACCGAGGGTATAACCATGTCGCATCCAGACTCGAGGAAACTGAGCTTGAGAGCCTCCTCTAAACCTGAGTATCGGTAGACACCCGCAAACAGAAAGGGCTTCCTCAGCTTCTTCGCTTCCTGCGCCATCAAAGCGTCCTCCATGGAGTCGCCCACATACAAGGCGCAATCGAAGAAACCGAAGGCTTCAGCAGCCCTAAGAAGCGAGAAGGGATGCGGCTTCTTCAGATTCACCATCAAGCCTTCCGCAGTTGACTGCTCATGTTCAGCCCTTTCTATGGTCTCAAGGAAGACCAAAGCCTCAGGGTTGAGGCGTTCCAAAAGATCGCCCAGAACGTACTTAGCTGGTTCAAACCTACTTCCCGAAGCGATGCCGAGATTCGCCTCGCCCAATAGCGCTGCCAGACGCTCAAGAGTTTCATGTCGGATGACGAGTTTCTCGTTCTCAACCATCCCGCGACCCCTATAGAACTTGGGCTTAACGCCGTAGGTTCTCAGGAAAAGCGTTGGACCACAGAAGAACTCTTCGAAGACCCTTGAAATGATGCTTTGATCCACACCGGCTGGGTAGCAGAGGAAACGTTTTAGTGTTTTGTGGAAGTCGACAAGGGCTGGAGATGCCCCATGCTTCCCGGCGAGGCTCCTGTCAACCGAAGCCGCCCCCGTCGCGTCAAGGAGCTCCGTGAACCGTTTGAGATCATCGACCATCTCATTAGAGAACCCAATGAAACCCAGACCAGCTGGATCAGCATTCTTCTCAGCCGCCTCTTCCGCTGAGGAAAAGCGTTCGAATGGATCGCGTTGCCATGCGACTGCTTTAATCCTTTTTCCGAGTTTGCCTCGGATCTTCTCAGGTAGGCTGCTTAGTAGGAACATGAGGATTCCGTAGACGGTGTCCCAGTCGTTGTTGAAACCTCCAGTCTTTCTGAAAAGGAATATGACGTCGTTAGAGACCAGGCTTTCGGGAAGTGGTTGTCCTGTCAGACCTTTGAGTATGAAGGCAACAGCTTTCGAGATGGCTCTATTGTAGGAATTTCTTATATCGACAAGCACACCGTCGCAGTCAAAAATGACGGCGGCAACCATTCTCAACTGGTCAAACTTGTCCTTTCTCACGTAGGCTTTCTCGCCGTTAAGGCCCAGCGCCACATATCCTTCAGGTAGCATCTTCAGCCAAGACCTCGCTTAGGGCAGAGAGAAACCTTTCGGTCATGGGCGGCGGGCCAACGGTCACTCTGAGACAGTTGTCAAAGCGGAGAACTGGGCCTATGTTTCTCACGATAACCCCTCTGTCCAAAAGTGCCCTATACACTTTGTCTGAACTGCGGTCAACTTGGAAGAGGACGAAATTCGTCTTGGAGTCGAAAGCACGGACCCCCTCCAACCGGTCAAGCTCTCTGATAAGCCTAGTTCGCTCAGCTTTCACCTCTTCAACCGCAGCCATTATGATCTCGGTTTTTCTAAGGAGTTTCAGGGCTGCCTTCAGAGCGACAATCGAGACCGCATAGGGCATCTGGAACCTTTCATCTATCGCCCTTGCGAGTTCACGGTTCGCGACCATACAGCCTAACCTCAACCCGGCTAGACCGAAAACTTTCGAGAAAGTCCTGAAAACAACAAGGTTTTCAAAGCCTCCCACAAGGTCGACAACAGAGCCCTCAGCAAAGTCCACATAGGCTTCATCGATGGCTACAAGCCCCCCAAAATTCCCAGCCAGAAGCCGGACTTCTCGGCTGTCAAACTGGTTCGCTGTTGGGTTGTTTGGCGAGCATATAAAGAGCAGTTTAGTCCTTGGAGTGGCTGAAGCCAGAATCTTCTCCGTGTCGAGGGTAAAGTCGTCTCGAAGGGGCACAGCCTTATAATGGGCTCCTTGAACCTCTATGCAGCGCTCGTAGATGGAAAATGTAGGAACTACAGAAAGGGCCTCGTCGCCGTGTCTGAGGAAAACCCTTGAAATTAGATCGATCAGTTGGTCGCTTCCTGTTCCTATCACGATCTCTTCCGGCGAAGCGTTCACATATCGGCTCAAGGCTTCTCTGAGCTCTTTCAGTTCGTCTCGGGGATAGATGCGGGGGTCAACCTCCTCCACGACCTCTCTAAGTACATTTCTCAGTAGATCCAACGGGACAAAGAAGTTCTCGTTCGAGTTGAGTTTTAAGATCTCCGAAGGCTTCCTGCCCAGTCTACGTGCCAGACCATCAACGGTCTCGCCTACGTCGTAGGCGCTCAGGCGTTGCGCTTCCAAAAGAACTTGTCTGAGGATCGCTTCACTGCGTTTATGCATCTACGAACCTTTCCTCCGTAGCCAAGGCGTGATTAGGCAAACTTTCACTCTCAGCCAAGACCTTCAGGGGCTTCCTGACTTTCATAAGGCCTTTCTCAGAGCATTCGGCGATGCTGAAGCGTTTGACGAAGTCAAGAACAGACAGTCCCGAGTAGACGTGGCTGAACCCATTTGTTGGCAGAATATGATTCGTTCCTAGGCAGTAATCGCTTGCGGAAACAGGTGTATACTTGCCAACCAAGACTATGCCTGCAGTCGTGATCTTCTCAGCTATGCCCCAGCCATCCTCCATCATCACCTCAACGTGTTCAGGAGCAAACTCGTTGACGAACCTGACCGCCTCTTGCACATTCGTGCAGACCACCGCCGAAGCATTACTTGATAGATTCTTGACAACTGTGTCTTTGTTAGGCAGCGAGGAAACCATGTGCTCCAATTCCCTAGAGACTGTGTGCGCAACAGCTCTAGATGGCGTCACAAGAATCGACACTCCGTCTATGTGTTCTGCTTGAGAGACCATATCAAAGGCAACGGTCCTAGGATCAGCTGAATCGTCAGCAAGTGTGACTATCTCGCTGGGACCGGCTGGAAAATCCGTAGGCACATCCTGCGACACCAGCATCTTGGCCATCAAGACATATCTGTTGCCCGGTCCAACCAGCTTGTCTACAGGTTTGATTGTCTCCGTTCCATAGGCCATTGCCGCGATAGCCTGGACTCCCCCAACCCCGTAGATTTCGTCCGCCCTGCATATGTCTGCTGAAACCAAGACTAACTGGTCAATCTCTCCTCCGGTTCTGGGCGGGGAACAGACAACAAGACGGGGGACTCCTGCAACCTTCGCTGGAACTAGTGCCATGACCAATGTGCTGGAGTAGGCTGCTTGACCGCCTGGAACGTAGCAGCCTACTCTTCGAATCGGAGATGTGCAACTCCGAATTCGGACTCCTTCTCTTTCATATTCGAAACTGATCCGTCCCAGAATCTCTTTCTGAAACGCCTCGATGCGACCCTTCATGAACTCAATAGCGGAGATCTGTTCCTCGCTGACGTTCTCGTAAGCCCTCTCGATGTCTTCGCGGGTTACCCGCAGACGGTCAGGAGACAATCGTAAGCCATCGAACTTTAGGGTGAGGTCAACTAGGGCGGCGTCGCCTCGCCTCTTTACTTCGTCAATTATGACTTGTACATAATCTGCCAGTTCGGGGTCAAACTTCTCGACGTTCGGCCATCTCTTCGCCAACAACTCCTTGCGCGCAGCCGAGACTTCCAACACTTTTAGCCTAAACCTGTCGCTCACGTTTCTTCCTTGCCTCCGAAGTTTATCTCGTCAAGCGGCAAGACCTGTCTGGGCTCGTAGACAACTAGTCCTTGGGCGAGCCTTCTCAGGGTTGGTAGAAGCTCCAGGAAACGGTCTCTTTCGATCACGGTGTTGACCGAGTACCAGTCTTTATCTGAAAGGGGTGCAATCGTCGGCCTTTTCAAGGCAGGCAGGCTCTTCAGAAGTTCGTCTAGGTTGTCCTTGTTCACGTTCACGAAGATGTGGAGCTTCTTTCTTCCGTCCACAACTCCCCTGAGCAGGGTCAGAATATCATAGATTTTTTCGCGTTTCCCCGGGTTCTTCAAGGCCCTTCTGTTCGATATGAGGATGGCTGTTGACTCCATAACGGCCTCGATTGCCTTCAGATCGTTCTGTTCAAGAGTCGTGCCTGTCTCAATCACGTCGACTATGGCGTCAGCGTTCTCAGGCGGCTTGGCCTCAGTAGCCCCGAAGGAAAGGAAGAGAGCGACATTCTCGTTTTCGCCTTTCTTCCACCACGGGGTCATCATAAGGGGCTCCGAGTCTCTGTAAAGCCTGCGGTAGACCGAGTTACCCATCAGGTGCTTAGCCGAGATGTTAAGATACTCCGTAGAGATCCTCAAAGGCTTTCCTTGCTTGGAAAACTCTTCCAAGAGGTCTGAAAGAGAGTTTACCGTCGTCCAAGGCTTTGACACCGCCATGACAAGCTTGACCCGGGAGTATTCGAGGTTTAGAAGGAGTTCAACATCAGCGGCTGTTTCTTGCAACCAGTCTAGACCTGTGATGCCTAAGTCTTGCAGTCCTTCGCTGACGAAGATTGGGATCTCTTGGGGACGGAGGACTTTCAGCTCTATCTGAGGATCATTCAGTGTTGGACGGTAGGAGTAATCCTCGCCTGAGATTACGTATCCCGCGCGTTCAAGCGTCTGGAATGTGGCCTCCTCGAGGTGGCCCTTTGGTATGGCAAACCTAACCTTCTCCATTGCCCATCACCTCAACTTTGCATAGTCCGAAAAGTGACATTTCTGACGGCGGATAACGCCAAAAATTAGTGCAAGGCAGACACAGAGCAAAACGGCCGGGAAGTGGTGTCCACTCTAATAGAGAGTCACGTGAGCTAAGGATGAAGGCAACCGCCTCGGGTGAACTCGATCCCTCACTTCACACCACTCGAAGAAATACGCACTTTCTCTTTTTATATAAATGTTTCTGTCGCTTCCTGTCTCATACAATATAGAGAATGGTTCCATGTGCCGCCAAACCATAGACGGGTCAGATCAATTTAAAAGCTGAAAATGGCAATGAATTATTTGAGCGTGTCTGGTATGTTCCCCAGATTTCTGTCTGCCGTCAAGTTGCTCCTAGTCCTGTTTCCAATTGGATCGGGACTCTTCCTAACAGATCTGGGAGTAGTCAAGCTGAACGAAGCAAGTTTTGTTTCAGGCAGACAGGAGATCACGTCATATGGGTTTCTTGTTTTCAGCTCCACGCAACTCCAACAAGTTGGATCCAATATATGGTTAGGCGTCTCGTCGATAAAAGACGATGAAGGCGGGTGCCTCATTCACTTCCCATTTGAACTGAGCAAACTGAGTAATGCCTCTTTAGATGAGCACGTGATCGGACTCCAACTACCCTGCACAGCCAGAATGTTGGAACCAACTTTCAACGCCGTAAAAAACGTAACAGAAGAAACCCTATGGATTGAGGAGGAAGGTGAACAAGGAAAAGCCAGAGCCGTGATCAAAGAAGCCAAAGTAATACTTACAGAAGAAAAGCAAGAGAAACCATCAATACTATATATAAGATTCTTGGCATTGCCGAATGCTCTCAAATACAGGGGTACAATTAGCCTGGGCTTACAAGGGTTCACGGTTAGAGAAGAATTCTCAACATACAGCATAGTCTTCCCCGTGGCACAATCCAGACTGACTGTGCACCCTGCAGTTTACGATTTCTGTCCCGGAGCTTACGCTTACTACGGGGACAACCTAAGCTTGTTGATCGGGGTTAACCTACCGGAGAACTGTGAACTTAAAAGAATTCATCCTTTTCCTGATGGAGAACAAATAATGCCAGGCGGTACAAGACGCTTCTATTGGACCGGCCGGTCCGAGTTCCGGACATTGGAATTTCCGCATCCCGTCTCAGAGTGCATTACTGTGACGACTGAGCTTAGGTCAGAGACAGAGTTGCGTAACCGACTGCTTTTTGACTCGGGGTTGTACATGGGTCTCGGCGTCAGCCTCGTCTTTGGCGGCGTTCACGAAGCGTTAAAGATCGCGATAGAACTGAAGAGAAAACGAACAGCATCCAACATGGTCGATGCCGGATTGTTGAGTTCATAAGAAGGCGTCAGCAATGGAGGGGGAAATGCTGAATCCGACTTTTTACACTCTTGACAAAGCTACCGGCGGCATATCTGCCGACTTACATCATATGCTTGGCTAAAGCTGCTTTGACATCTAAGCCTTTGTGAACTATTCCGCATAGCACTTTGACCATTTTTGCTGGGTTCTTGTGTTGGAAGACATTTCTTCCCGCTGCAACGCCGGAGCCGCCAGCCCGCACCGAGTCGTAAACCATCTGACAGAACTCCTCATCTGTCTTTGTTTTTGGTCCGCCAGCCATGACAACCGGAACCGGACAGCCTTTCACTACTTCTCTGAAGGTGTCCTCGTTTCCTGTGTAGTTGGTTTTGACGATGTCTGGCCCTAGCTCGGCGCCTATGCGAGCGGCGTGTTTGACAACTTCGACGTCGTATTGGTCCTTGATCTTCTCGCCTCGCGGGTACATCATTGCTAGCAGGGGCATCCCCCAATCTTCGCATGTTTTGGCTACCTCTCCAAGAACCTTCAGCTGCTCTGGTTCAGTCTTCGACCCCACATTGATGTGGATCGAAACGGCGTCCGCGCCGAGCTTGATGGCTTCAACAACATCGGCCACAAGCACCTTATCATCCGGGTCGGGACCCAACACCGTGCTTCCAGAAAGGTGCATTATCAAGCCAATATCCTTGCCATAGCCCCTGTACCCCGCTCTTATGATTCCCTTATGCAGGAGAACGGCGTTCGCTCCCCCTTCAGCAACCTGGTTCACGCTGACCCTCATGTCCTGAAGCCCCTCGATGGGACCGACCGTCAAGCCATGATCCATAGGAATGATCACTGTTCTACTAGTGTCCCTGTTTCTTATCCGATCCAGTCTGATTCGTTTCCCGATCTCCGTCACGATTCGATCACCTTTTCTGCAAATGCTCTGTTGAGAGATTCATCCTAGAATAAAAGAGGTCTCGGAATAAAAGACTTAGCCTTCCTCGGTCCCTTATGCCATCAGGGAAACGGCGGCTCCGGAAAGATGGGAAAAGGAGTAGAGGGAATTCCAAGTGCATAAAGGTTATATACGCAGTCATCGTAGAGACGGAGACGCGGAGAGCCTCTTGATGAGGGATAAATGTAGCCCAAGGCTTCTCTACGTGATGCGAAGGATGCGCTTCTTCAGCTATTCTGATAGCTGCTATACTGCAACCACATATTAAGCCGGAAGAGACGAAAACTCTCGCTTCTTCGGTCTCTTCCTCTTCTGGGTGTTTTGATTTGAATGGAAACAGAAAACGAAAACAGTTTGACTGTCTCGTGGTCAAGTTCGGAGGAACCAGCCTTGCTGATGGAGCAAGCATATCCCGCGCGGCTGATTCTGTTGCCAAAAAAGCCAAGCAAGGAGTTCAGGTAGCCGTGGTGGTCTCAGCCATGGGAAAGACAACAGACTTTCTGATCGACACCGCGAACCAGGCATGTGGGAAAGCTATATCAACAGCCGAGCTGGACGACATCGTGGCGATGGGGGAACGCACCGTCGCAAGGATCTTCGCTGCGACCTTGAGAGCTCGAGGCGTCAAATGCCATAGTTTTGACCCTTTTGATTCTGACTGGCCAATCGTAACGGACGAAAGGTTCAACAATGCTGATCCGATCCTGCCTGTTTGCAGAGAGAGGATCAGGATGGGGGTTCAACCCTTGCTTGAGGAGGGAGTAGCTGTGGTTGTGCCCGGTTTCATCGGCAAGTCTGAAAACGGAACAGTAACTACGATGGGAAGAGGAGGAAGCGACGTCACGGCTCTGATATTGGCTAAGGAACTGTCTGCAGACCAAGTTATCCTCGTCACAGATGTCGACGGCATCATGAGTGCCGACCCAAAGATTGT